>CAZLTO010000083.1:0-6038 GCA_964562475.1 uncultured Sphingobium sp.
TCGCCCGAGCGGTGCGACATCACCGCCGTGTAGCGCGCGCGGTGCGCCATATCGACCGCTGCCAGCGTCTCGGTGAGCGACCCAATCTGGTTGACCTTGACGAGCAGCGAGTTCGCCAGCCCCTGCTCGATGCCCATCGCCAGGCGCTTGGGATTGGTGACGAACAGGTCGTCTCCCACGAGTTGTATCTTGTCACCGATCTTGTCGGTCAGGATTTTCCAGCCTTCGAAATCATCCTCGCTCATGCCGTCCTCGATCGACTTGATCGGGTAGCGGGTGGTGAGGTCCGCCAGATAATCGGCCATCTCAGCCGGGGTAAGGCTCTTGCCTTCGCCCACCATCTCATACTTGCCGTTCTTGAAAAACTCGGTCGAGGCGCAATCAAGCGCCAGCATCACGTCGTCACCCGGCTTGTAGCCCGCCTTCTCGATCGAGGCGAGGATGAAGTCGAGCGCATCCGTGGTGGAGGAAAGATTAGGCGCAAACCCGCCCTCATCGCCCACGGATGTCGCCAGACCCTTGTCGTGCAGCCCTTTTTTCAGCGTGTGGAATATTTCCGCGCCGATCCGCACCGCATCGGCGAGGCTCTCCGCGCCGACCGGCATGATCATGAACTCCTGAAAGTCGATCGGGTTGTCGGCATGCTCGCCGCCGTTGATGATGTTCATCATCGGCACGGGCAGCACATGCGCCTGCACGCCGCCAACATAGCGATAGAGCGGCAGGCCACGCGCATCCGCCGCCGCCTTCGCGACCGCAAGCGACACGCCAAGGATCGCATTGGCGCCAAGGCGGCCCTTGTTCTCGGTGCCGTCGAGCGCGATCATCGCGGCGTCGACCTCGCCCTGATCTTCCGCGTCCATGCCAACCACGGCTTCGGCGATCTCGCCATTCACCGCCTCGATCGCGGCGAGCACGCCCTTGCCGAGATATTTACTCTTGTCGCCGTCGCGCTTCTCGACCGCTTCGTAGGCGCCGGTCGACGCGCCCGAGGGCACCGCCGCCCGACCGAAGCTGCCATCCTCCAGCAATATGTCGACCTCAACCGTAGGATTACCGCGGCTGTCGAGGATCTGGCGGGCATGCACGTCGAGAATGGCGGTCATCTAGGCTTCCTTTGGGTCTGTCGCGGAGCGTGTTATGCCCCTTTCACGCGCGCCCGCTTAGCCAGCGCGAGCGCCCAAGGCAAGGCGCTCAGGTCTTGCAGCATGGAATTTTTCAGGGATTGGTCTTAAAAATGCGCTGGGAACTGTTATCTTTCTGAAAGCGTATATAAGATGTAAAAAACCCGTCATACCGGAAGGATATCTCTATGGCCGACACCACGATCACAGCAGAGGCGCCGAAGCGCCGGGGCCGCAAGCCTAACGCAGAGAAAGCCGCAGCGAAGACAGCCGCAGCCAAGCCAGCCGCAGCCCCCAAGGCCAGGCGCGCCGCGCCGCGCGCCAAGGCAAATGCTGCTGCGTCAGCACCCAGCTTCGCGGAATCCATCCAGCTCGCCAGCGCAGCGGTCAGTTCCGCGAAGAAGACCGCCCGCGCCAAGGTCGACAGCGCCACTGCCGCCGCCAAGAGCAAGGTGCAGTCGGCGAAGGAAAACGCCTCCGCTTTCGACTGGAAGGGCCAGGCTGACGAGATCAAGACCCAGGCCGCCAAAATGGCGCGCGAAACCGCTACTACCGCCAAGGTCAAGACCAGCACGGCGATGGACGGCCTCGCCAAGCTGATCACCGAGACGGCGCAAACGGTCGACAGCAAGCTTGGCCCGCAATATGGCGATTATGCCCGTCAGGCGGCCAATGCGGTCGCGGGCGCAGCCAAGACGCTGGATGACAAGGATGTCGACCAGCTGCTGGGCGAAGCGCGCGACTTTGTGCGCAAGAGCCCGGCGGTGGCAATCGGCGCAGCCGCAATCGCCGGCTATGTGCTGATGCGCCTTGCCAGAGGGTCGTCGGATCAGGACTGAACGTTGGGTTCGGGGGATAGCGAGTGAGCCAGGGGAAAAGTTCCGGCTGGGCGCCTGAAACGGACGAAGAAGCGCCTGCCGATGCCGGGGACGGCGCGGCATCGGGCGTGGAAGCTGATGCGGAAGCGGAGACGGAACCGGGCATCATCGAGCTGATCCAGCGGATCGTCGGCGATGGTCGCGCCTACGCCGAAACCGAGCTGGAGCGGCAAAAGCTGCGCGCAACCATATTGGGCAGCGCCGGGCGCGACACCGCGTTGCTGGTGCTATCGGCGCTGTTCCTGCTGTTTGGAGCGCTGACCACGCTGTTGATCGGCTGCGTGTGGATGCTCGCGCCGCTGATCGGGATATATGCGGCGCTGGGCCTCACGCTGCTCGCCGCCTTCCTGATCGTATTCCTGCTGCTGATTGGCGCGCGGGCGCGGATGCGCAACGCGGTGCGCATCGCATTCGGCAAGGAGGATGCGGAATGAGCGATAAGCCGGACAGTCTGGAGGCACGCATGCGTGCGCTCAATGCCCTTGCGGATGCGCAGCGCGCGAAACTTCTCTCCAGCCTCCATGCGACGCGCAGCCATGACCATCCCGCGCGCCTCAAGCAACGCGTCGGCAAGCGGTTGCTGGACCGGATGCTCGATGCGATTGCAAAAGGGCGCGCTTCGATCATTGCGCATCCCGCGCGCGCGCTGGGCATAGCCGCTGTCGCCGGAGCTGTGCTGGCGCGCGGCCCGCTGGTGAAGTTGGCGGCAAAAGCCTATGCGGCCGGAAAGGCCATCGCGGTCGAGAAATATCGTCAACATCGCATAGCCAAGGGGAGCGACCATAGGGATGGATAAGAATATCGAAGGCAATCTCAAGCGCGCCCGCAAGGCGGCCACCGGCAGGGCGCAACGCGCGACCCGCGAGATCGTTAAAAGCGCAGAGACCGTGAAGGCCCGCGCCCATGCGACCCGCAAGGCGGCGAGCGAGAAGATGGGTGCCGCAAAAATGCAGGCGGACAAGGTCGCGATCGAGACCACCCGCATCATCACCGAGCATCCGCTGGCGGCGGTTGCGGCGGGGGCGGCGATCGGCGCGCTCGTGGCGGGGCTTCTGCCGCGCTTTTTCAAAGGCAAGCATTAGAGCGCACGTAGCAGGCCGAATATCGGACCCCAGCGGCGCATCGCTGCTCCGTTGATTTCTACCGCATTGCAGCGTAAGCATCGCGCATGAGCAAGCTGCATCTCGTCATGGGGGGACGGGTCAAAGACCCCCGCACGCTGGATTTTGAAGATCTCGACGCCATCGATTATGTCGGCGTCTTTCCCGATTTCGCCACCGCCGAGAAAGCCTGGCGTTCGGCAGCCCAGCGCACCGTCGACGATGCCGAGATGAAATATGTGATCGTCCATCTGCACCGCCTGCTGGACCCGACGCAGGAAGATCATTCCGGTCACGACTAGAGCGATTTCCAGTCAAATGGAATCATTTGACGATTCAGAAATCACGGTAAATCAGTAAGATATAGCGGTTTCGACAGGGTCAGTTGAACCGTCTGCCGCCGAAATGGATCATCAGTAGCGGGCGGGTCAACAGCAGCCCGGCGATAAAGCCGCCGATATGCGCGCCCACGGCAACGCTCGCGTCCCCGGTCCCCAGACCCAGATTGCCGGTGCTCGATGCAACGCCGATCAGGAATTGCAGCACGGTCCATGCCGTGCCCAGCCAGACCATGCGGACCACGCTGGAGGGGATCGGCCCCCATGCCTTCACTTCGCGGCTGCCAAACAGCAGCGCATAGGCGCCGATGATCGCCGAGATGGCGCCGCTCGCGCCGATCATCGGCACGGCGAGATCCGGCCCCAGCGCCCATTGTCCCGCCGCGGCCGCATAGGCGCCTACAAGATAGAGCGGCCAGATCAGGCGCGCGCCCAAGACCTGTTCCACCTCCCGCCCGCAGAAGATCAACATCAGCATGTTGAAGCCGAGATGAATCCAGCCGCCATGCAGCAGGGTCGATGTCAGCGGGGTCAGCGCGACAGGCACTGCGGAAAATCGCAGGCCCGCCTGATCGAGCAGATCGGGCTGCCCTACCCGCGCCGGGATGAAGCCCGCCGCATAATCCAGCATCGCCTCATAGCCGCTGAACCGCGCCAGGACAAACACAAGCACGGTCAACCCGGTAATCAGCGCTACCGTGCTGGAAAGGAGCGAATGTGATGTGGCAGGCCGCATGAGCGGGTTCTATCCAGCCCTTTATGGCTGTCAGATGAACTCGATCTTGTCGACGCTGTAATATTTCTCGCCGGAGGGCACGATCACCTCGATGTCGTCACCCACCCGCTTGCCGATCAGCGCGCGGCCCAGCGGGCTGTTGTACGAGATCATGCCGAGCTTGGCGTCCGCCTCGGCCTGGCCGACGATCTGATAGCGCACCGGCTTGTCGTCCTCGTCAAGCAGGGTGACGGTCGCGCCGAACACGATCTTGTCACCGGACAGCGTGGTCGGATCGATCACCTGCGCGCGGGAGAGCTTGTCCTCCAGATCGGCGATGGACGCCTCGACCTGGCCCTGGCGCTCCTTTGCGGCGTGATATTCCGCATTTTCCGAGAGATCGCCATGCGCGCGCGCTTCCTCGATGGCGTCAACGATCAACGGTCGTTCCGCTTTCAGTGCGCGCAGCTGGGTGTTCAGCTTTTCATAGCCTATGTCCAGCATCGGCATTTTTTCAACGGTCGCCATCAAAATATCCCCAATAAAAACCCACTATCGACGCTACCCACGCCGACATTTCTGCTCCGTCCTGATCGGAAATTTACTACTCAGGGCTATCGATAATAGGATTGTAGCGCCCTCACTTCAAGAGGATGCGCTTTCAAAGCCTCGATTGCGTCCATCGCGGCGACGCTCGCCGCCGCCGTGGTGAAGCTCGGGATCTTCATCCTGAGCGCGCTCGCGCGGATCGACTGGCTGTCTTTCAGCGATTGCCAGCCCTCGGTGGTGTTGAAGATCATCGCAATGCCGCCATCGGTAATCCGGTCGACGATATGCGGCCTCCCCTGCGCCACCTTGTTGACGGTTTCGACCGCAATTCCATGCTCGACGAGATAGTTTGAGGTGCCGCCGGTCGCGACGATGTGGAAGCCGAGCGCCGCCGCCTTCTGCACGGCGGGGAGGATCACCGCCTTGTCGCTGTCCTTTACCGAAATGAAAATGGCGCCATCTTTCGGTAGTATCGTGCCCGCGCCAAGCTGGGACTTGGCGAAGGCGGTTGCAAAATCGGCATCGATGCCCATCACCTCGCCGGTCGATTTCATCTCCGGCGAAAGCACCGGATCGACGCCGGGGAAACGGCTGAACGGGAACACCGCTTCCTTGACCGCAATATGGCTGATGGCGTTGCGGTCGATCTTCGGCAGCGTGGCGAGCTTTTCGCCCGCCATCACCCGCGCGGCGATCTTGGCGATTGGCGCGCCAATCGCCTTGGCGACGAACGGCACCGTGCGGCTGGCGCGCGGGTTAACCTCGATCAGATAGACCTCGCCATCCTTCACCGCAAACTGGATGTTCATCAGGCCGAGCACCTTCAAGGCGCGCGCCAGCACATCGGTCTGGCGCTCGATCTCGGCGATGATGTCCGCTTGCAGGCTATAGGGCGGCAATGAGCAGGCACTGTCGCCCGAATGGACACCTGCCTCCTCGATATGCTGGAGCACGCCCGCCACCACGACATCGTCACCATCGCAGATCGCATCGACATCGACCTCGATCGCATCGCGCAGATACTGGTCGATCAGCACCGGCGAATCCCCGGACACCTGCACCGCCGTCGTGATATATTCCTCCAGCTGCGCCTGCCCGTCGACAATCTCCATCGCCCGGCCACCGAGCACATAGGAGGGCCGCATCAGCACCGGATAGCCGATACGGTTGGCGACCGCGATGGCCTCCTCGCGCGAGCGGGCGATGCCGTTTGCGGGCTGTTTCAGTTTCAGCTTCGTCACCAGCGCCGCGAAGCGCTCACGATCTTCGGCCAGGTCGATGGCGTCGGGCGAGGTGCCGAGGATCGGGATTCCCGCATCCTCCAGCGCCTGCGC
>CAZLTO010000084.1:0-6012 GCA_964562475.1 uncultured Sphingobium sp.
TGAAGGCGGTCGACAAGTTCGAGTACCGCCGCGGCTACAAGTTCTCGACGTACGCCACCTGGTGGATCCGCCAGGCCATCACGCGCTCGATCGCCGATCAGGCGCGCACCATCCGCATCCCGGTGCACATGATCGAGACGATCAACAAGCTGGTGCGCACCAGCCGCCAGTTCCTCCACGAGCAGGGCCGCGAACCGACGCCGGAGGAAATGGCCGAGCGTCTTTCGATGCCGCTCGAGAAGGTGCGCAAGGTGATGAAGATCGCCAAGGAGCCGATTTCGCTGGAGACGCCGATCGGCGAGGAGGAGGACAGCCACCTCGGCGATTTCATCGAGGACAAGAACGCGATCATCCCGGTGGATGCCGCCATTCAGGCGAACCTCAAGGAGACAGTCACCCGCGTGCTCGCCTCGCTCACCCCGCGCGAGGAGCGCGTGCTGCGCATGCGCTTCGGCATCGGCATGAACACCGACCATACGCTGGAGGAAGTGGGCCAGCAGTTCAGCGTCACCAGAGAACGAATCAGGCAGATCGAGGCGAAGGCGCTGCGCAAGCTCAAGCATCCGTCACGCAGCCGTAAAATGAGAAGCTTTCTCGATCAGTAACCATAGATTGATGGTTAACGGTCCAAAAAGGGACAGCAGGGACACTCAACATAGCGTTTTGACGCAGCGCACATAAACCCGTCGTTTACGGCGATCGCTGTATAACCGGTTTCATACCCCAGGGCCAAATTGAGGGGAATGAACGAGGTTGATAATGCAGCACATGAACTTTGCCCCGGGTGTTCATAACGGCACCACCGACTCGCTCCTCGCGGCGCTCGTCGAAACCGACCGAAGCGCATCGAACTCCTACGTCACAAAGCTGTGCGCGAACGCTGGCGATCATGGCGCCCGCCCGCTTGCCGCGCTTGCGGACGCGGCCCATTATCTCTGCCTGCTGCACGGTCGCTTTCCGGGCGTCATCGATCATGCGGCGACCCGGAGCACGGACAATGCCGCGCGCAAATGGCTGCTGCATGCCTGCGACGCCTTCGCCGACGAGCGCGCCTATGTGACCCGCGTCTCGGTCGCGCTTGGCCCCGTCCCCAGCACCTCGGGCCAGAACAATTCGGACTCCGCCGTGCTGCAACAGCGCCACGCGCTCGAAATGCTGGCCCAGTCGGACCGCCGCGGCTGCGCGATGGGCGCGGCGCTGACGCTGGCGCTGGATTGGGCGGGCATCCGCAATCTCCTCGATCGCGCCGCGATCCGCGCCGGGATAGAGCCGCACAAATGCACGCTGCCGGGCAAGGACAGCACGCTGGCCGTGGTCAAGGCCATTGCCGTGGATGAGGCATCGACCCGCGCAATCCTGTTTGGCGGGCGTCAGCTGCTCCATCAGCATCGCGGCCTGTGGGAGCTTATGCAGGCCCGTGCGGGTATCCGCGCGATGGAAGCCTGAGGCCAGCCGCCCGGACACTTGCGCCACAGGCACAAGCACAGTAGGCCCATGTGCGTTGCAACATGGGATGAAGACTTGATGCGTTTTGAAGGCACGAGCGATTACGTCGCCACTGATGATCTGAAAGTTGCCGTGAACGCGGCTGTGCTGCTGCGCCGCCCGCTGCTGGTGAAAGGCGAGCCGGGCACCGGCAAAACCGTGCTCGCGCAACAGATCGCCGCCGCATTGGGCGCTCCGCTCATCGAGTGGAACATCAAGTCCACCACCAAGGCGCATCAGGGTCTCTATGAATATGATGCGGTCGCCCGCCTGCGCGACGGCCAGCTCGGCGACGAGCGCGTCCACGACATTTCCAACTACATCCGGCGCGGCAAGCTGTGGGAGGCGTTCACTTCGCCGCAACTCCCCGTGCTCCTCATCGACGAGATCGACAAGGCCGACATCGAGTTTCCCAACGATCTGTTGCAGGAACTCGATCGCATGGAGTTCCACGTCTACGAGACCGGCGAGACGGTGAAGGCGCAGGAACGCCCGATCGTCGTCATCACCTCCAACAACGAGAAGGAACTGCCCGACGCGTTCCTGCGCCGCTGCTTCTTCCATTATATCCAGTTCCCGGATCGCGAGACGATGCAGGCGATCATCGACGTGCACTTCCCGAAGATCCAGAAGATCCTCGTCAGCCGCGCACTCGACATCTTCTACGATGTGCGCGACGTGCCCGGCCTCAAGAAAAAGCCGTCCACGTCCGAACTTCTCGATTGGCTGAAGCTGCTGCTGGCGGAGGATATGCCGCTCGATGTGCTCCAGTCTCAGGATACGCGCAAGGCGATCCCCCCGCTCCACGGCGCTTTGCTCAAGAATGAGCAGGATGTTATGCTGTTCGAGCGGCTGGCGTTTATGAGCCGGAGGGGATGAGAGGAATAGGACATGGGCTATACCGGACGTTGTGCGTGTGACGCGGTTCAGATTGAGATTTCTGACAATGCAAAAGGCGTCCGGCAATGCTGGTGCCGCCATTGCCAGCAGATCGCGGCGGGTAGTGCGACAACCAACGCCTTCTTTCTGACGGAAGCTGTCAGCACGACCGGCGACATCCAGTGGAATTTTCACAAGGCCGATAGCGGTAACGAGCTGCACTGGGGTTTTTGCCCGAAGTGCGGATCGCAACTCCTGGCCTATTCCACGGCGCGCCCGCATTTCCGGGTGGTGCGGGTCGGCGCCATCGACCGTCCGCACGACCTCGCGCCTCAGGCGATTATCTGGACCAGCGAAGCGCCAGCCTGGGCCAAATTCGATCCCGACCTCCCGCTCTTTCCGGCCCAGCCGCCAGCAGCACCACCCAAGACCGACTGATGCTCCTCAACTTCCTCGACGAACTGCGCGCGGCGGGCATTCCCGCCTCGGTCAAGGAGCATCTCGTGCTGCTCGAAGCGCTGGAAAAAGAGGTGATCGAGCGCACGCCGGAGAGCTTCTATTATCTCGCCCGCGCGACCTATGTGAAGGACGAGGGGCTGATCGACCGCTTCGATCAGGTGTTTTCCAAGGTGTTCAAGGGCATATTCTCGGAGATACCCGGCAATATTGCGGGCGAAATCCCCGAAGACTGGCTGCGCGCCGTCGCCGAAAAGTTTCTAAGCCCGGAAGAGATGGAGAAGATCAAGTCCCTGGGCGACTGGGACGAGATCATGGAGACGCTGAAAAAGCGCCTTGAGGAGCAGCAGGGCCGCCATCAGGGCGGCAGCAAGTGGATAGGAACCGGCGGCACGTCGCCCTTCGGCAACAGCGGCTATAACCCGGAAGGCGTCCGCATCGGCGGCGAATCCCGTCACAAGCGCGCGATCAAGGTGTGGGAAAAGCGCGAGTTCAAAAATCTCGACTCATCGCGCGAGCTGGGCACGCGCAACATCAAGGTCGCGCTCCGCCGCCTGCGCCGTTTCGCCCGCGAAGGCGCCGCCGAAGAGCTGGATCTCGATGCGACGATAGAAGGCACTGCCAAGCGCGGGTTCCTAGATATTCACATGCGCGCCGAGCGCCGCAATGCGGTCAAGCTGCTGCTGTTCCTCGATGTCGGCGGCTCGATGGACCCGCATATCAAGCTGACCGAGGAGCTGTTCAGCGCCGCGACGTCCGAATTCAAGAACATGGAGTTCTTCTACTTCCACAACTGCCTCTACGAAGGCGTGTGGAAGGACAACCGCCGCCGCTGGTCTGAGCGCACGCCGACATGGGATATCCTCCACAAATATGGCCATGACTATAAGGTGATATTCGTCGGCGATGCGGCGATGAGCCCCTATGAGATCAGCCATCCCGGCGGCAGCGTCGAGCATATGAACGAGGAGGCTGGCGCAATCTGGATGGATCGCGTCGCCCGCACCTACCCCGCCACCGTCTGGCTCAACCCGGAGAAGCGCGATTATTGGGACTATAGCCAGTCCAACAGGATGATCCGGCAGCTACTGGATCAGCGCATGTATCCGCTGACGCTGGACGGGCTTGACGAGGCGATGCGCGAACTCAGCCGGAAACGGTAACGATCAGTAGAGCAGGAACTCCCGCCGTTCCTCGATCCACTGGGCCTCGTCGGGCAGGGTGAGCGCATCGAGGTCAGCAGGGCAAGCCGCAGCATCGTCGACCCACTCGCGCAACAACGGCGAACCGTTGATGACGTCGATCGGCAGCTTCCCGAACTCATATTCATAGGGAAAATCGCGCCATAGGGCATAATCCGGCCATAGCCGCCGGATCGCCTTGAACGCTAAAGATTGCACCCGCCACGGGCGGAACGCCGCATGGTCGTAGGCGTCGCCCTCGGCATGGATATGCACGCCGTTGCACTGCTGCCCGACATGCTTGTGGAAGGTCGGCTCGAACCAGATGTCGCGCAACCGGCACCCGCGCAGCCATTCGGGCGCAAGGGCATGCATCTCCGCGATCAGCGCGCGCGCATCGATATCCGGCGCGCCGAATATCTCCAGAGGCCGGGTGGTTCCCCTGCCCTCGCTCAGGCTCGCCCCTTCCAGCATCACCGTGCCGGGATAGGCCCGCGCCATATTGAGGTTGGGTGCATTTGGGCTGGGGTTGATCCACAGTCGCTCCATCGGCCAGCCATAGCCCGGACCGGCCTCGGGCAGCCAGTAATGCATGTCGATCACGCGATACTCGACGTCGAGCTTGTAATGCGCGACGAACCAGTGGCCCAGCTCGCCCAGCGTCATGCCGTGCCGCATCGGCATCGGCCCCGCGCCAACGAAGCTCTCCCAGCCGGGGCGGAGCGTCAGGCCCTCGACGGGCCGACCGACCGGATTGGGCCGGTCCAGCACCCAGACCGCTTTACCGTGCGCGGCGGCGGCCTCCAGCACATAGAGCAGCGTCGTGATGAAGGTGTATATCCGTGTGCCAAGATCCTGAAGATCGACCAGCATCACGTCGAAACTCGCCATCATATCATCGGTCGGGCGGCGGACTTCGCCATAGAGGCTGAACACCGGGATGCCGTGCACCGGGTCGGCGAAATCCGGCGACTCCATCATATTGTCCTGCTTGTCTCCGCGCAGGCCATGCTGCGGCCCGAACGCGGCAGTCAGCCTGATGTCATCGCAGGCCGCGAGCGCATCGAGGCTGTGCGTCAGATCCGCCGTGACGGAGGCGGGATGCGCCAGCAGCGCGACACGCCTGCCGACCAGAGGCTTGCGCAATTCAGGGTCGGCAATCAGCCGGTCGATACCGTTCTTCATGAGGCTTTTCTATCTGGAAGCATTTTCGGGCGCAAAACCGGTTCCCACTTTTGCTAAAATGCTTCCGGTGCCGGAAGCTCCGCCGCAAAGCAAGCCGGATGATGGAAATCGGGCTTGCCGGGCGGGTGTGTCAGCGCCCAATAGCTTTTTGCGCCGCTCTTTTCCTCGATCACGACGGAGAGGCCGATCCTGCCCGCCGTAAATCCGCATGGCGCCACCACATCGCATCGGACGATGCCCGGCTCGACCGACACCGCAATATCCGGCGCCGCCAGCCCGACATCCATCATGCCCTTGCGATAATCCGCGAAATCATAGACGGCCCACTCCCCCGATGGCGAAAAATTATACTCGCGATAGGCTTCGCACCAGCCGTCGCACAGGAACAGCTCCAGGCACATATGCTGCCACAGCCCATCGGCCCGCTTTGGCTCTGTGGCGGGCGGGATCACCAGCGCGGCGACGTCTCCCTCCAGCACATAGGTCACTCCGAGCAGGCCGCGCGCATGCCATGATACCGACACGCCGATGCTCGTCACCGCCGCGCACGGCGTATCCGGGTGGCAAATCAGTGGCGCAAACTTGTCCAAACCCCTGCTCCATGCTAGGCGCGCGGCGCTATGACCGATTATCGCTCCGACCTTCTGCGCCTGCTCTCTACCAGAGGCTATATCCATCAGATCACCGATGCGGAAGGGCTGGATGCGCTTGCGCAAAAACAGATCGTGCCCGGCTATATCGGCTTCGATGCGACCGCGCCCTCGCTCCATGTCGGCAGCCTGGTGCAGATCATGATGCTGAGACGCTTGCAGCAGGCGGGCCACAA
>CAZLTO010000085.1:0-6006 GCA_964562475.1 uncultured Sphingobium sp.
CGGAAGCGGACAAGAAGACGACTTCCAGGTGGGCGACACCAAGGAATTCGCCAAGATCATGACGCTTAACATCAGCGCCAATCAGGCGCTGATCGCGGCGTTCGATCCGCTGCTCCGCCAGTCGGGCGATGCGCGCGTGATTGCGCTGACCAGCAGCGTGGCGAACAATCCGCGCCCCTATTGGGGCGGCTATGCGGCGACCAAGGCGGCGCTCGAAGCCCTCGTGCTGGCCTATGGCGAGGAAGTGAAGAATATCTCCAAAATCCGCACCCACATCGTCGACCCCGGCGCGACGCGCAGCGCAATGCGCTCCAAGGCGTTCCCCGGCGAAGATCCGGCAAGCCTGAAAGGCCCGGAAGTCGTCGGGCAGGCGATTCTCGATCTGGTGACGAGCGACGCACCCAATGGGCACAGGATACGGGTGGAAGCTTAAAGCAGCTTCAGGACTTACGGCGTTCCGGCCCTTTATAATTGGCATCCGATCCCGCTACGCGACGGTCGTGCGCGAGCAGCACCTGCCCCAGCCAGCGCGTGCGCACATTTTCGGCATCGGCCACGGCTTGCAGCGAGCCCATCTCGTCATAGAGCCGCTTGAGGCGCGCGGCCTCCTCATGGCTGATCGTCGGTCCCCAGAAGCTCATCCCACAATCCTTCCGAACGGAAACGTGGGAATTGTCGCGGATTGGGATTAAAAAACCCTAAAAATCCGGCTTGTCATAATAAGGTGGCGGGACGATAGCCTCCATCCGCTCCGACAGCAACGGCCGGAACGACGGGCGGGATTTGAAACCCGCATACCAGCGCTTGACGGGTTCATGCCCGGTCCAGTCGATCCCGCCGAGATAATCCGCGACCGAAATATGCGCCGCCGCCGCAATGTCGGCAAGGCTCATGGTGCCGCCCCCCAGCCAGCTGCGGTGATCGAGCAAATAATCCATATAATCCATATGGGTATTGGCGTTGCGCATCGCCTCGCGCAAGCGCCCGCCATCCGGGGGGGCGCGGTGGACGATCCGCTTCCGCATCCGTTCCTCCAGCAGCGGCGCGACCACGTCGCGATAGAAAATATGATCTACCCAGGCCGTCAGGCGGCGGATTTCCGCGCGGCCGGTCGCGCTGCCGCTGATGAGCGGCATTTTCTCGACCGTTTCCTCAAAATATTCGCAGATCGCCTGACTGTCGATCAGCACCGCGGCTTTCTCGTCATCGACCATGACCGGCGTAGTGCCTGCAGGGTTCAAATCCAGAAAGGCGTCCTGCTGTTCCCAAGGCAACTCGCGCACCAGATCATAGGCGACGCCCTTCTCGGCGAGCTGGAGACGGACCTTGCGGGAAAAGGGGCAGAGCGGAAATTGATACAGACGCCACATGGTGCCTTCTCTAGCGTGTTGAACGCGCGATGCCAGCGCATTTTCAGCAAAAGTTGGGACCGAAACGCCCATCTCTCAAGGCTCGAAGGAAATGCTGGCAGGCGACCGCTGGCTGCCAGGCGGTGCGGGGCTGTGGTGTCCATGATCTGAACCGTACCGCCGCGTTCCGCATCGGTTCGTCCTTTAAAATGCACCGTTCGTCTGCATTGTTGCCCGTGATGCTGGAACCTTTGGCTTTCAGAACGCTTGCCTGAAAAATCCACGCATGTTGCGGGGGGAAGGAGTAATTTAATGCGTGTCATTTCTGGTTCAAAATGTTCAATGATCCCGATGCTGCTGGCCATGGCTGCCATGCCTATATCGGCCAATGTTTCTGCTCAGCCGCAAGATGCGGCCAAGTCCGACATCACGGTTACGGGCGAGCCGTTGCCCCCAGCCTCTGAGATGACGGCAGGGCCGGAGATAAAGGGCATTATTTCCGCGCGCAGCGGTAACAAGATAAAAGTGAAGTCCGCCGACGGCAGCAGCTCGATCATCTATATCAACGAAGCGACCAAGATCAGCGCCAGCAAGGGGCTATTCAGCAACAGCAAGGTCGGAGCGCAATCCTTGCTCAATGGCTTGCCGGTTAGCGTGAAGACATTGCAATGGCCCGGCGGGCTGCTGGCAAGCCAAGTCAATTTTCGCAACGGCGACTTCAAGACCGCGAACATGATCCATAACGGCACCGACCAGCGCTTCACCGAACAGGCGGCAGCCACCGAGGCGCTGCGCGGCCGCATGGCGGATATCGACAATTATAACATCAAGAGCACGTTGAATGTGCATTTCGATACCGGCAAAGCCGTGCTGTCGCCTCAGGCCCGCGCGGAGCTCTGCACCACGGCAGCCCAGGCCGAGGCCATGAAAAATGCCTTCATTCTGGTTGTGGGCTATACTGATTCGGTTGGCAGCGAAGAATATAACCAGGTGCTTAGCGAAAAGCGTGCCGGCAGCGTCATCAATTATCTTCAGCAGGCCTGCCACTGGAAACCCTATCGCATGCTAACTCCCACCGGGATGGCAGAAGCGGACCCACTGGCGAGCAACGACACCCCCGAAGGCAAGGCGCTAAATCGCCGCGTCTCGGTGAATGTGCTGGTCAGCAAGGCTCTTGAAGATTTGTGATAAGCACGGGGTGGGGTTAGCTCGCCCCGGACTTCCCGGCAGCAAATAGTGACTATATTCTGAACCCCCTCTGGGGCTGCCACTCATAAAAGCATCCCCCGCTCTTCTTTAGGAGCGGGGGATAATTCGATCTTACATAATCACTGCACCGTCACTGTCACGGCGCGGCGGTTTTGCGCCCAGGCGGCTTCGTCCGAGCCCAACGCGGCAGGGCGTTCCTTGCCATAGCTGATCGTGGTGATGCGCGCGGAGTCGACACCCAGCGAGGCTAGGTAGGCCTTGGCCGCATTGGCACGACGCTCACCCAGCGCGAGATTATAGTCGCGCGTACCGCGCTCGTCGGCATGGCCTTCGACCGTCACCTTGACGGTCGGATTGGCGGCGAGCCACTGCGCCTGACTGGCGAGCACCGCCTGATCCTGCGCGTCGATGTCATATTTGTCGGTATCGAAATAGATCTTGTCCGCCGCAACCGAGGCGAGGAAATCCTCCTGGCTCCCCTTGACCGGGCCGCTGGGCGGCGGCGGGGTCGTTTCGGTCGGGCGTGCAGTTTCCACTGGTGGAGGCGGCAGCTCTTCGGGCGCCTTCTTGGCACAGGCCGAGAGAGCAATGACGGCGGAGGCGATCATCAGCGTGCGGGTGAAGGGGGTCATGGTTTTTCTCCTCGTTCTGATCATTCAAACATAGGCACTATCGGTTTCAGGGCAAGAGCGGGCCCCAGGAAGGGTCCGATCCGCTCAAGGGCGTGGGGATGCGGCGCTCGTTGACGCCGGTCAAATCGACCTGCCAGACCTGACTGACGCCGCCGCTGCCCTGCGAGGTGCGGAAGAATTGCAGCACCCGGCCGTTGGGCGACCATGTCGGCGCTTCATCCTGCCAGCCGTGGGTAAGGATGCGCTCATTGTCTCCGCCGGGCGTCATCACCGCGATGTTGAAATCCCCGGTGATCTTGGTGAAGGCGATAAGATCACCGCGCGGCGACCATTCCGGCGTCGCATAACGGCCGCCACCGTGGCTGATGCGCTGCTGGTTCGTGCCGTCAGCGTTCATGACATAGATTTGCTGACTGCCGGAGCGGTCGCTCTCGAACACGATCTTGCTGCCGTCAGGCGAGTAGCTGCCGCCGACATCGATGCCGGGCGAGTTGGTCAGGCGCACCGGCACGCCGCCCTGCGCGGACACGCGATAGATATCCGTGTTCCCGGCGATCGCCATCGAGAACAGGATATTGCGGCCATCGGGCGACCATCTCGGCGCGAAGGTGGGGTTGGTGCTTTCCGTCACCAGCCGCTGCTTGCCGGTGCCAATGTCATAGACGAATATCCGCACACGGTTCTGGATATAGCTCACATAGAGGATCGAACCGTAATCGGGCGAGAAGCGGGGCGAGAGCGCAATCGACTGCCCGTTGGTGATGAAGCGGTGGTTGGCGCCATCCGAATCCATGATCGCGAGGCGCTTGACGCGATGGCCCTTCGGCCCGCTCTCGGCGATATAGGCGATGCGGCTGTCGAAGAACGGGCTTTCTCCCGAGAGCCGCGCGTAGATGGCATCGGCGCATTTGTGCGCGGCACGGCGCCAGTCGCGCGGCGCGACGACATAGCCCTTGCGATCCAGCTCTGACTTCAATGCGGTGTCGTAGAGATAGCAGCCGACGGTGATGTCGCCTTCCCCACCCGCCGAACGGACAAAGCCGTGAACCAGCGCCTCATAGCTGGTCCAGCTCGCATATTGCGGGGCCATGACCTCGGCCATCGTAATAGTGCGCGTGCCCTCCGGCCCGGTGGGCGCGAACAAACCAGAATTGCGCAGATCGTCTGCGATCACCTGCGCGATCTTGACGCCCAGTTCGTCGGTGGTGCCGGCGGGCGTCGTCACACTCTGGCCGGTTGGCAGCGCAGGCACGGCAATCTTCAGCGAATTGGTGCCGCTGTCGTCGGTCACGTCGACGGAAAGCTGGGCGGCAGCGGGAAACGCAAATATCAGCGCAAACAGGGCGGCCAGGGGCGCGAAACGGATCATTGCGAGAGCTTCCTGTCGACATTGATAGTGAGGGACTTCCAACCATCATAAAGATCAGCCGGAAGATGGAAAGGCGCGGCGAGGCGGATAGCCTTCAATGCCTGCTCCTGATGCAGCCTCACCTGTGCGCGGTTGCTGTCGGTCTGGCCGCTGGTGCCGACGACTTGCGGATCGCCGATCAGCGACCCGTCGCGCGCGAGCTTGACCGAGACGGTGGTGCGCAGCAGGTCCGCGTCCGCGCCGGTGGGGGCTTTCCAGAACGGCTTGATCTGGCGGCGGATCTCTGCGGCGAGCGCGCTCTGCTGCGCCGGGCCAATGGCGGAGGCGGGTGCGCCATCGCTGGGTCGCGCTTGCGAATTGGCGCCGCTTCCTGCCTGTGCCCAGTCGCTGGTGTCGAGCCGCAGGCCACGGCTGGGCTTCGGCTTGGCGGGGGCAGCCGTTGGATTGGCGCCCGGCCTGGGTTTCGGCGCGATGTCCGGCGTCGGTTGGGCCACGGCTTCGCGGGGCGCGGGCGGGGTCGGCTCCGGCTGGGGCATGTTTTCAGCGGCGGCGGGAAGCGGCGCATCGCTGATCTTCGGCGCGGTGGAGCGCAGAGCAACCTCATCGGCGATGCTGATCTCGATAGGAGCATCGTCGATGCGCAGCGGATCGGCGGAGAGCCAATGGGTCGAAAGCGCGGCAAACAGCAGCACATGCCCCGCACCCGCTACACCTAACCCGATTTTCTCCGTGCGTTCCATGCTGGCTACCCTAGCAGCCTATTCTGAACGGTCGCTGACGGCGGCGCTTGACGCGGCGGTGCTCACCAGCGCGATCCGGTTGAGGCCCGCGCCATTCAGCGCGCCCATCACCCGCATCACCCGGCCATAATCGAGCCGGGCGTCCGCGCGCAGGAAGATCTGCGGCGGTTCGTCGCCCGCATGGGCGGCGGCGAGATCGGCGATGCGGGCGTCAAGGTCGCTTGCGCTCACTTCCGTCTCGTTGATGAAGCTTTTGCCCTCGGCGGTGAGCGAAATAATCGTCGGCTTGTCCTCGGTCGTCAGCGCCTTGGCGCGGTTTTGCGGCAGCTTCACCGGCACGCCCGTCACCAGCAGCGGCGCCGTCACCATGAAGATGATGAGCAGCACCAGCATCACGTCGACCAGCGGCGTGACGTTGATCTCCCCCATTGGCGCGCGGCGGCGTCCGCGTCGGGCCGAAGGGGCAGCGCCCATGGCCATCAGCCGCGCTCCAGCTCACGGCTCAGCGTCGCGTAAAGCCCATCGGCAAAGCGGGAAAGCCGCGCCTCCAGCTTGTTGATGCGGTGGGAGAAACGGTTGTAGGCGATCACCGCCGGGATGGCGGCGAACAGGCCGATCGCGGTTGCGAACAACGCCTCGGCGATGCCCGGCGCGACGACAGCGAGGCTGCTGTTCTGCTGTGCGGCGATGGCGGTGAAGCTGCGCAT
>CAZLTO010000086.1:0-5993 GCA_964562475.1 uncultured Sphingobium sp.
CTGTTTTCGCCGGATGGGCCGACCGGGCGGCTGGGCCTGGTCGAGTTTCGCGGGTTCGAGATGCCGCCGGACGCGAGGATGAGCCTCGCGCAACAGCTGGTCCTGCGCGCGATGACCGCGTGGTTCTGGCGTGAGCCGCAGGCGGGCGGGCTGGTGCGCTGGGGCACCGCCTTGCACGACCGCTTCCTGCTGCCGCATCATGTCTGGGCGGATTTCATGGCCGTGCTCGATGATCTGCGCGGCGCGGGCTATGATTTCGATCCGAACTGGTTCGAGGCGCAGCGGCAGTTCCGCTTTCCGGTGCACGGCACGGTCGAGGGCGGCGGCGTCAGCCTTGAAATATCCCATGCGCTCGAGCCGTGGAATGTGCTCGGTGAAACCGGCGCGATCGGCGGCACGGTGCGCTATGTAGACAGCTCGACCGAGCGGCTTCAGGTGCGCGCGACCGGGCTGGTGCCGGGTCGGCATATCATCTCCTGCAACGGCCGCCGCGTACCGATGAGCCCGACCGGGTCGACCGGCGAGGGCGTCGGCGGGGTGCGCTACAAGGCGTGGGCGCCCGCGAACTGCCTTCATCCGGTGATGCCCGCCCATGCGCCGCTCACCTTCGATATCTATGATAGCTGGAACGGGCGCTCGCTGGGGGGCTGCGTATATCATGTGGCGCATCCTGGCGGACGCTCCTATGATGATGTTCCTGTAAACAGTTATGAGGCGGAGGCGCGGCGGATGTCGCGCTTTCAGCCGCACGGCCATTCGCCGGGCGCGCTGGAGATGCCGGAGGAAGAAGTGCCGAGTGAATTTCCGTTGACGCTGGATCTGCGGCGACCCGCCAGATCGGAGCGCAGGCCCTGAAGGATAACGCGGCCTCGTTGCCGATGCAGGCGGACCCGTTCGCGGGCTATGCCGCTGCGGGCATGGTCAGCGACCTTTATGGCACCGCGCTGCGCAATGTCGCGTCCAAATGGGCGACGATGGCGCAGGGGCTTGCGGCGCTGGCGGACGGAAACTGGACGCGGGTGCATGATGATGTCGCGCGGCAGATTCAGGATCTTGGCCTCAGCTTCCGGATGATGGGCGATGCCGACGAGCGCAACTGGCCCTTGAACCCGATGCCGCTCATCATCGGTTCCGCCGAGTGGGCGACGATCACGAAGGGTCTCGTCCAGCGCGCCGACCTGTTGGAGCGCGTGATCGCCGATATCTATGGCGAGCAACGGCTGGTGGCGGAAGGTCATATGCCCGCCTCGCTGATCACCGGCAGCCGCAATTTCCACCGGCAGATGATTGGCGTAGCGCCCAAGAGTCGACATTATATGCATGTCTATGCCGTCGACATTGCGCGTGGGCCGGATGGAACGTGGCGCGTGCTGGCGGATCGTGTCAATTTCGCAAGCGGCATCGGCTATGCGCTGGAAAACCGGCTCGCCCTCTCGCGCAGCACCGGCTCGCTGCTGTCGGATATCCATACGCGGAGGCTTGCGGATTTTTATGGCCGCTTGCGGGCGGGAATCGCCGCGGACTGCGACCGCGATGATCCGCGCATCGCCCTGCTGACGCCGGGCCGCTTCAACCAGAGCTATCCCGAACAGGCGCATCTCGCGCGATATCTCGGCTTTCCACTGGTCGAGGGCCGCGATCTGACGGTGAGCAACGACAAATGCTATGTGCGCACCATTGCCGGACCCAAGCGCATCGACGCGATCTGGCGCTGGATCAACACGCAGCATCTCGATCCGCTGGCGTTCGACTCCCGCTCGCAGATTGGCGTGCCCGATCTCAAGGAGGCATGGTCGAACCGTGGACTGATCGTCGCCAACTGGCCGGGCGCGGGCGTCGTGGAGGGGAGGGCGTTCTCCGCCTTTCTGCCACGCCTCAGCAAGGTGCTTACGAATGAGCCGCTGCTGCTGCCCAATGTTGCGACCTGGTGGTGCGGCCAGGAAACCGAAGCGCAGCTGGTGCGAGAGCGCCTCGGCGAGCTGGTGATCGGATCGGCTTTCGGCCACCCGGTCGAGGGGCTTTCCAGAGGGCATACGCAGGCGGGCGCGAGCATGAGCGAGAGCGAGCGGTCGGATCTGCTCGCCGCGATCGACCGGCGGCCGATGGATTATTGCGCGGAAGAGATCGTTCATCTTTCCACTACCCCGGTGCTGATCGAGGACCGGCTGGAGCCGCGCCCGTTCACGATCCGCGCCTTCGTCGTGCGCGACGGCTCTGGCGGCTGGAGCGTGATGCCCGGCGGTTTCGCCCGGCTCGCCTTCTCCGGGGCGTTGCGCAATTCGCTGATCGGGGAGGGCGATCTGTCGGCGGACATCTGCATCGTGGATGACAGTCCGGTCGTGCAGGAAAGCCGGTTGACAGGCGGAGTTCAGCCGCCCGTCCGCAGGGGCGGCGGCATATTGTCGAGCCAGGCCGCGGACAATTTCTTCTGGTTCAGCCGATACAGCGAGCGCGCGGAAATGACGATGAGGGTCCTGCGCAGCCTGCTAGGCGGCTCCATCGAGGCCGACGGCGGCTCCGGGCACGACTCTCGCGTCACCGAAAAGCTGATCGCCCTGCTGGTGCAGTGGGGCGCGATCGCCGTGGAAGACAAAAACCTGCCTGTCGCCCAGATCTGCGCCAAGGGTTTCACGGAGCGCGAGAAGGCGGGTGGCGTCGAGGCGCTGATCGCGACCAGCCGGGCGATCGGGCGGAGCCTGCGCGACCGGCTCACCAATGATTTCTGGCGCATTGCCAACCGGCCGGTTCCGTCCGTGCAAACGGGGCAGGTCGAGACCATGCTCAAATCGGCCAATCTGCTGATCGAGCGCTTCGCCGCGCTTTCGGGCCTCGCGGCGGAAAATATGGTGCGCAGCCCGTCGTGGCGCTTCTTCGAGATGGGCAAGCGTCTGGAGCGCGCACTCAACACCTGCCGCATAGTGCGCCGTCTTGCCGATGGCGACGACGAGGCGGAGTCGCTCGGCGTGCTGCTGGACCTTGCCGACAGCCAGATCGTCTATCGTGCGCGCTACCTCACCGGCCCCCTACCGAACCCGGTGCTCGATCTGGTTCTGCTGGATTCCAACAATGCCCGCTCGGTGGTTTTTCAGCTGGAGCAGATTGTCGCGCATATGCAGGCACTGCCGACCCTGTCAGAGGACGGAATACCCGAGCAGCCCCTTCAGGATGCGCGCGCGATCCTTTCCACGCTCCAGAACATCCGGATCGAGGCGCTGGATCATGACCGGATACAGGAAATTGAGACGCAGCTCCTGTCCCTCTCGGACGCGATCTCCGCCCGCTATTTTCTGCAATATCAAAAGCAGCAGAAAGCGCCGCAGGACAGCTTTCTGGCATGATCTACTCGGTTCGGCACCTGACCGAGGTGCGTTACGCCACGATGGTTCAGCTCGCGCGGTTCAGTCTGCGATTGAAGCCTGCCGACTGGCCCGGTCAGACGCTGTACGACTATAGGCTGAATGTCGAGCCGCTGCCTGCCTCCTTCTCTACGCATGAGGGCGGCTATGTCGTCAATGTCAGCCGCGTGGCCCTGCTCCAGCCGATCAGCCAGCTGCATATCGAAAGTTCTTTCCGGGTCGAGATCGTGCCGGGGGCGGCGCCCGATATTACACTGGCACCAGATCTGGAGACGCTGAAGCGCGCGGCGCTGGACAGCCGCGACCTCTCTAAGCTCGGCCCGGCCTTCTATCTGTTCCCGTCCCCGGTTGCGCCAATGGAGCGGGAGATAGCGGGATGGGCATGCGGTGTCGCTGGTGGCAAGACCGATGTGGTCTCCGCGGGAACGGCGCTCATGGAAGCGATCCATGCCGGGTTCACTTATGATGGCGATGCGACAGAGGCCGATACCGCGCCCATCGAGGCGTTTCACAAGCGGCGGGGCGTGTGCCAGGATTTCGCGCATATCATGATCATCGCCGCTCGCGCGCTCGGCATTCCCGCCGCCTATGTCAGCGGCTATCTGCGCACTATTCCGCCGCCGGGCCGCGCGCGGCTGGTGGGGGCGGACGCCACACATGCCTGGGTCAACCTGTGGTGCGGAGCGGCGCTGGGTTGGCTCGGTTTCGATCCGACCAACAATGTGATGACGCAGACCGACCATATCTTCACTGCGATGGGCCGCGATTATGGCGACGTCGCGCCGCTGGACGGTGTGTTTTTGGGTTCCGCCGGGCAGCAGATGCGCACCTCGGTCGATGTGGTGCCGCTGGAAAACGTCTCGGCCTAATCGGTGCGTTCGCGTTCCACTTCGCGCCAACCAATATCGCGGCGGCAGAAGCCGGTGTGGAAGGATATGGCGTCAACCGCCCGGTAGGCCCGCGCCTGGGCTTCGGCGATGCTGCTTCCCAGCGCGGTGATGTTCAATACCCGTCCGCCGTTCGCGACCAGCGCACCGTCCCTGAGCGCGGTGCCGGCATGGAAGACCTTCGCGCCTTCCACTTCTGCCGCTTCGATGCCCGTAATCGCGCCGCCCTTGTCCGGCGTACCCGGATAGCCGTTCGCGGCCATCACTACGGTGAGCGCGCAGTCATCGCACATCGTGACTGCGCCGTAATCCGCCAGCCGTCCTTCCGCCACCGCGAGCAGCAGCTCGGCGAGATCATCTTCCAGCCGCATCATCAGCACCTGACACTCCGGGTCGCCAAAGCGGGCGTTGTATTCGACCAGCTTCGGGCCGTCCTCCGTCAGCATCAGGCCCGCATAGAGCACGCCATTATAGGGCATGCCCTCGGCGGCGAGGGTATAGACGGTCGGCAGGATGATCTGCTCCATAACGAGCTTTTCGCAGGTCTCGGAAAATACGCGTGCGGGGGAATAAGCGCCCATGCCGCCGGTATTCGGGCCGGTGTCGCCGTCGCCCACCCGCTTATGATCCTGCGCACTGCCGAAGGGGATTATGGCAGCGCCGTCGGTCAGCGCGAAGAAGCTCACCTCCTCGCCAGTCATGAACTCTTCCAGCACCACCTCCGCGCCCGCCGCGCCGAAGGAGCCAGAGAACATGTCGGCGAGCGCCTCATCAGCCTGCTCGGCGGTCTCGGCGATGATCACACCCTTGCCTGCCGCCAGTCCATCCGCCTTTATGACGACCGGCAGGCCGAACTTCGGCAGCCCCGCGCGCGCCTGTTCGAGCGAGGTGGTGCGCACATAGCTTGCGGTCGGGATATTGGCCCGCGCGCATAGATCCTTGGTGAAACCCTTGGAGCCTTCGAGCTGCGCCGCCGCCTTGTCCGGCCCGAACACCGGAATGTTCTGGGCACGCAAGGCATCCGCCAGCCCATCGACCAGCGGCGCTTCCGGACCGATGACCACAAGGCTGATGCTGTTCGTGACGCAGAACGCCACCACCGCCTGATGATGGGTGACATCCAGGCTCACCAGCTCCGCATGGTCGGCAATGCCGGGGTTGCCGGGCGCGGCATAGAGTTTTTCGCACAGCGGCGATTGCGCCAGCTTCCAAGCGAGGGCATGTTCGCGTCCGCCCGAACCCAGCAACAGGATGTTCATACCGCAAATGCCCCCGGAAGATGAAAATGACGCCGCGTTCAATGCGGCGGGCC
Organism: uncultured Sphingobium sp.; assembly: GCA_964562475.1. GTDB lineage: Bacteria > Pseudomonadota > Alphaproteobacteria > Sphingomonadales > Sphingomonadaceae > Sphingobium. The sequence goes on from CAZLTO010000086.1 coordinate 5,556, forward strand.
GCCTGTTAGCGCAAGAGCGCGCCGGGGACAACGCGCCTGCGCTCAGCGTCTCGGAATTGTCGGCGCAACTGAAGCGCACGGTCGAGGACCGCTTCGGCCATGTGCGCCTGCGCGGCGAGATTTCCGGCTACAAGCGCGCGGCTTCGGGCCATGTGTATTTAAGCCTCAAGGACGACAGCGCGCGGATCGATGGCATCATCTGGAAGGGCGTCGCCGGGCGGCTGGGCTTTGCGCCGCAGGACGGGATCGAGGTGATCGTCACCGGCAAGCTCACCACCTATCCGGGGCGATCCAGCTATCAGATCGTGATCGAGCGGATGGAGTTGGCGGGCGAGGGCGCGCTGATGCAGCTACTCGAACGGCTGAAGCAGCAGCTTGCCGCCGAGGGGCTGTTCGCGCCGGAACGGAAAAAGCGTCTGCCCTATCTGCCGCGCGTGA
>CAZLTO010000087.1:0-5988 GCA_964562475.1 uncultured Sphingobium sp.
CGGGCGGCGCGCAGCCGCAACATCTCCAATGCGATGTTGCCACCCATGTTTACGGCCAAGTGGCGTGACCTCAAGGCCGAGGAGCGGACCTTCAACGGCGTGCGCGTGATCGAGGCGGCGACCCCGGCGGAGGAGGCGCAGGCGATTGCGCCGCTGCTGCGGGAGGTGTTGGAAACGCCGGAGCGCACCGCCGCGCTGGTGACGCCGGACCGGGAGCTTGCGGTGCGCGTATCGGCGCATCTGGCGCGCTGGGGCGTGGAAGCGGATGACAGCGCCGGGCAGAAACTCTCGCTCACCCCGCCCGGAACGCTCATTCTGGCGCTGGCGCGGGTGGTTGCGGAGGATTTCGCGCCGGTGCCGCTGCTCGATCTGCTGAAGCATCCGCTGGTGCGCAAGGGCGAAGGGCGGCTCGACTGGCTGGATGAGGTGCGCGGGCTGGACCTGTTGCTGCGCGGGCCACGGCCAGCGCCGGGATTGCAAGGGCTGGCGGCGCGGCTTGCTCCGCAGGCCGAGGATCGGCAGGCAGTGTTGCGGGCGCGGGTGGCGGCGTGGTGGCGCGAGAGCGTATCGCTGTTCAACCCGCTGGCCGCTCTCTCCGATGGCCCTGCCGCGCCGATGCTTGCCGCGTTGCGCGAGCTGGCGTCCAGCCTGAGCGGAGATCAGGTCTGGGCTGGGCATCAGGGTCGGGCGCTGGCCGATCTGTTCGCCGAGATGGAGCGGGCGGCGCCTGCTGGCCCGGCGCATGTCGAGCTGCGCGCCTTGCCCGACCTCTTGGAGCGGATACTGGAGCAGCAGTCCGTCCGCCCGCCGCAGGGCGGCCATCCGCGCATCGCCATATACGGTCTGCTGGAAGCGCGGTTGCAGCAGGCCGATCTGATGATCCTCGCCGGGCTCAATGAAGGCACATGGCCGGGCCTGCCCGCGCCGGACCCATGGCTCGCGCCGCGCATCCGACAGGAGCTGGGCCTGCCGGGGCTGGAGCAGCGCATTGGCCTAGCCGCCCATGATTTCGCGTCCGCATTGGGCGCGCCCGAGGTTGTCATCACCCGCTCGCGCCGGTCGGGCAACGCACCCGCCATCGCCTCGCGCTTCTGGCTCAGGATGGAGGCCATCGCGGGAGACAATTTGAAGCGCGCGGACGAGGCGCTGCGCTGGGCCGAGGCGTTGGACGCGGCGGGCGAGCCAAAGCCTGCATCCCGGCCCGCGCCGTCTCCTCCCCTATCGCTGCGTCCGCAGGCGGTTGCCGTAACGCAGGTCGATCGGCTGGCGGCGGACCCCTATGCCTTTTACGCCGCGCGCATCCTGCGCCTGCAGAGGCTCGAGATGGTCGACGCCGATCCCGGCCCGGCATGGCGCGGGACATTGGTCCACCGCGCGTTGGAGCTGTGGTTCCGCGAGGATAAATGTGCGCCGGACAGGCTGGAAACCCGCACGGTCGAGATGGTGGCGGACATCGGCTCGCACCCGATATTGCGCGCGCTGTGGCTGCCGCGCATGCTGGAGGCGGTACGCTGGGTGAGCGCCGAAGTAGCGAAGGATGCGGCGGAGGGGCGGCATATCGTCGCGGTCGAACGCAAGGGCGAGATCGTGCTGGGCGGCATCCGCCTCAATGGCACGGCGGACCGGATCGACGCCCAAGCGGACGGCGGCATCGGCATTGTCGATTACAAGACCGGCAAGCCGCCGAGTTCAACGCAGGTGAAGGCGGGCTTTGCGCTGCAACTCGGCCTGCTCGGCGCGATTGCCGAGCGTGGCGGCTTTGAGGGGCTAGGGGAGGACTTGCGCGCCTCGGCGTTTGAATATTGGTCGCTGGCGAAGGGACGGGACGGCTTCGGCTATCGCATCAGTCCGGTAAAGCCCGGCGGGACGGACAGACAAGTCGCCACCGAGGCGCTGGTTGACCATGCCGAGCAGCATTTCCTTGTCGCCGCGAGCAAATGGCTGACCGGCGAGGAGCCGTTCACCGCGCAGTTGAACCCCGATCTTCCGAGCTATGGCGACTATGACCAGCTGATGCGGCTGGAGGAATGGTATGGGCGCTCCGGTGCAGGGGCGGGAGACGCTGGTGGCTAGGCGCGCGGACGGCCTACTTCCTCTGAAAGGTGCGCAGGCGCGCGCCTCGGCGCCGGATGCGCATGTCTGGCTCTCCGCCTCGGCGGGGACGGGCAAGACCCATGTGCTGACCGCGCGGGTGTTCCGCCTGCTGTTGAACAATGTCGAACCTGAGCAGATACTCTGCCTCACCTTCACCAAGGCGGGCGCGTCTGAAATGGCGGAGCGCATCCACTCGCGCCTCGCCGCCTGGGTGCAGATGGACGGCCCGGCGCTGGCGGAAGACCTGAGGGCGCTGGGCGAGGACATTACGCCCGCGATGCGCGACCGCGCGCGCCTGCTCTTTGCCCGCGTGCTGGAAGCGACCGGCGGCGGATTGCGCATCCAGACGATCCACAGCTTCTGCCAGCAGTTGCTCGCCGCGTTCCCGCTGGAGGCGGGGCTGGTGCCGGGCTTCCGCGCGCTGGAGGACCGCGAGCAGCAGGAGCTGGCGCGGCTCGCGCTGGAGGAACTGGTCGTCGATGCGGAAAGCCAAGGCGATGCGGCGCTGATCGACGCGCTGCATGCGCTGGCGTTGCGGCTGGGCGAGGCGGGGGCGGAGGCGTATCTCAAGCGGTGCGCGCGGGCGCATATGGTGTTCGCGGAAGTGCCGGAGGATCTGCGTGGCTGGCTATTTGCCGCGCTGGAGCTTCCCGATAGCGACATCGAGGCGGAGATCGCGGCGCGCTGCGGGGACGAGGTGTTCGATGTCGCCGCGCTGCGCCGCCTTGCCCGCGCCAATGCGGAGTGGAACACCAATACCGGCCTGGCGCATGCGGATTGCATCGCTGCATGGCTCGCCGCCGCACCGCCGACGCGCGCCGCGACACTGATCGACCCCGCCTCCTGCTTCCTCACCGCGAAGGGCGAGCCGCGGTCCGTCACATCGGGGCAGGAGAAGGCGGACCCCGATTATGCGGATCTGGCCGCCGGGATCGCGGAGGACATATCGGAACTCCTCGCGCTGCGCACCCGCGCCGCCTATGCCGAGGTTGCGGCGAAAGGGCTGCATGCGGGCCGGGCCTATGCCCGCGCCTATGAAGCCGCCAAGCGCCGCAAGGGTGCGGTCGATTTCGACGATCTGATCGCCCATGCCGCTTCCTTGTTCTCCACGGACGGAATTGCGGACTGGATTCGCTACAAGCTCGATGCGCGGATCGATCATATCCTCGTCGATGAGGCGCAGGATACCAACAGCAACCAGTGGACGATCATCGGCGCGCTGGTGGAGGAGTTTTTCGTGGGCGAGGGCGCACGCGGCCCCACAATGCGCACGCTCTTCACGGTCGGCGATTTCAAGCAGGCGATCTTCGGTTTTCAGGGGACCAGCCCCCAAGCCTTCGGGCAGGCGAAGGATGACTTCAAGGCGCGCGCGCTGGCGTTTGCCCATGAATTTCATGATCTCTCGCTTGACGAGAGCTTTCGCTCCACCCCGGCGGTGCTGGAGGTGGTGGACGCCTGCATCGCGCATTTAGGGGCGGAAGCACTGGGCCTGCCGCCGCTTGCCGTGCATCACGAGAGCCGCAACCGCTATCCGGGCGTCGTCACCGTGTTGAAGCCATTGAGCGCGGGTGTGGCCGGTATGGAGGACGCCGCGCAGGAGGCGGAGGGCGAGGAGGACTGGCTCTCGGATCAGGACCGGGCGCTGGCCGAGCGTATTGCCCGGCAGATCAGGGCATGGCTCGATGAGCCGATGATGCTGGAGTCGAAGGGGCGGCCGATAGCGCCCGGCGACATCATGATCCTCTTGAGGAAGCGCGGCGATCTCGCGCGGCTGATCGTCGCGCGGCTTTACGAGGCGGGCGTGCCGGTGGCGGGGGTGGACCGGCTGCGGCTTCAGGCGCCGCTGGGGGTGCAGGATCTGGTGGCGGCGCTGCGCTTTGCCGCGCAACCGGAGGATGATCTCTCGCTCGCCTGCCTGCTGGTTTCGCCGCTCGTCGGCTGGTCGCAGGATGATCTGTGGCAGCGGGCGGTTCCGCGCAAGAGCAACCTGTGGCGGCACCTGCGCGAGAGTTCGCTCACGCCTGCGGCCGATCTTTCCGCGCTTTATGACATCCTCGCCCGCGCGGACTTCATCACGCCTTACCGCCTTCTGGAGCATATCCTCTCCGGGCCGATGCAGGGGCGCAGGAAATTGCTCGGGCGGTTGGGTGCGCAGGCCTTGGACAGCATCGAGGAGTTGCTGAACGCCGCGCTGCGCTATGAGCAGGACGAGCAGCCCTCGCTCCAGCGCTTCCTCGACTGGTTCGACCGCGAGCAGGGCGACATCAAGCGCGAGAGCGCGGCGGGCGGCGATGCGGTGCGGATATTGACCGTGCATGGCGCGAAGGGATTGCAGGCGCCGGTGGTGATATTGGCGGACGCCTGCGTCGATCCGGATGCGGGCAACCGGCAGGAGCCGCTCGATATTCCGATGGGGGAGGAGGGGGGCGCGCTGCCTTTCCTCCCGCCGCGCAAAGCGGAGCGGTGGGGTGTGATCGACGCCGCATCGCAACTGGTGGCCGCTTCGGCGCGCGAGGAGCATTGGCGGCTGCTCTATGTGGCGATGACGCGGGCGGAAGAGCAGCTTTATGTAACCGGCGCATTGGGGCCGCGGGCGAAGGGCGTGGTTGCCGAGGTGAGCTGGTATGCCGCTATCGAGCGGGCGATGCTGGCGCTGGGCGCGGAGTGGCGCGATGACGCCGATTGGGGCGCGGCGCTGCAATGGCGCGGGGCTGAGGCGTTGGCGCCCCGGAGAGCGAATGCAAAAGGGGATACCGCCAAGATGCTCCCTCTGCCGTTGCCCGAGTGGGCGCGTATTGAGGCTCCCAAGGAGCAGCGCCCCTCCCGCCCGCTCACGCCGACCGCGCCGGGCGAGGATATGCAGCCCTATCCGCCACCCAGCGCGGCGATGCACGCGGCGGCGGAGCGCGGCAGGCTGCTCCACAGCCTGTTCGAGCGCCTGCCCGATGTCGCGCCGGAAGCGCGCGAGACGGCCGCGCACGCATGGCTGGAGCGGCAGGGCGGCGTTGCCGACGCGATCACGCGCGGGGAACTGGTGCGCACGGTGCTCGGCATCATCGACGATCCGGCATTGGCCGATCTGTTCGGGCCGGATGCGCTGGCGGAGGCACCGGTCGCAGCGGTGGTGGGCGAGGATGTGGTCAACGGCGTGATCGACCGGCTGGTGATCGGCGGCGAGGTCGTCCGTCTCGTCGATTTCAAGACCGGGCGTGTGCCGCAGGAGGATGCGGACATTCCGGCCTCGCATCTCAGACAGATGGCGGCTTATGCGGCGGCGCTTTGCGTCATCTTCCCGACGCATAAAATCGACGCGAGCTTGCTCTATACTTCAGGGCCGCGCCTGTTCGCTTTACAGCATGCAATACTTGCGCCCCACAAGCCCGGCTATACCTTTGAACATTAAACCTATGCACGATGAAGCGTTGAGAAGCATGCGCTTCGTCCCTACATTGCAATGCAGAAAAGGAGATTCTTATGGCAACCAAGGCTGTTAGCGACCAGAGTTTTGCAAGCGACGTGATCGGCTCGGATGTGCCGGTTCTGGTCGATTTCTGGGCGGAATGGTGCGGCCCGTGCAAGATGATCGGCCCGGCGCTTGAGGAAATTTCGGACGAGCTCGACGGCAAGGTGGTGATCGCCAAGCACAATATCGACGATTATCCCGAAATGCCCGGCAAGCTCGGCGTGCGCGGCATCCCGACCATGATCCTGTTCAAGGGTGGCGAGGCGGTTGCGACCAAGGTCGGCGCCGCGCCCAAGAGCCAGTTGAAGGCATGGATTGAACAGCAGCTTTAGAGCGCGCTGCGTTAAATCTGACGCAGGACGCGCGCTCTATGTCTTTGTTGTCGCATCGTTTATTGCCAAAAACCGGTTCCCACTTTTTGGCACGATGCT
>CAZLTO010000088.1:0-5849 GCA_964562475.1 uncultured Sphingobium sp.
ATCGCCTTGATGAAGGCTTCGTCAGCGCCCTCAACGGTGAGGCATACAGAGGTGGTGGACCGCGTCGCGGGGTCAGTGGCGAGATGGCCGAGCCAGCTCCGCTCCTCGACGATCTTGCCTAGCGCCGCCGCATTCGCATTGCTGCGCGCGATCAGGCCCGAAAGACTGCCGACCGACTTCGCCCATTCGAGCGCGAAGATCACGTCTTCCACCGCCAGCATCGACGGCGTGTTGATCGTCTCGCCCTTGAATATGCCCTCGGCGAGCTTGCCCTTCGAGACGAGGCGGAACACCTTCGGCAGCGGCCATGCGGGGGTATAGGTCTCCAGCCGCTCGACCGCACGCGGACCGAGGATGATGACGCCGTGGCCGCCTTCGCCGCCCAGCACCTTCTGCCACGAGAAGGTCGTCACATCGAGCCTGTCCCACGGCATGTCATAGGCGAATACCGCCGAGGTCGCATCGCAGAAAGAGAGACCTTTGCGGTCGGCAGCGATCCAGTCGCCATTGGGCACGCGCGCGCCCGATGTCGTGCCATTCCAGGTGAACAGCACGTCATTCGACCAGTCGACCTGCGAAAGATCCGGCACGCTGCCATAATCGGCGCGCAGGATCGTCGGATCGAGCTTGAGCTGCTTGGCGGCATCAGTGACCCAACCTTCACCGAAGCTTTCCCAGGCGAGCGTGGTCACGGGTTTCGCGCCCAGCATCGTCCACATCGCCATCTCGAACGCGCCGGTGTCGGAACCGGGGACGATGCCGATGCGGTGCGTATCGGGCACCTGCAAAACTTCGCGCATCAGATCGATGGCGAGGCCGAGGCGCGCCTTGCCGATCTTCGCGCGATGCGAGCGGCCCAGCGATTCGGTGGCGAGTTTGGAGGCTTCCCAGCCCGGCGGCTTTGCGCAGGGGCCAGAGGAAAAATAGGGGCGCGCGGGCTTCACGCCCGGCTTGGTAACATCAGTCATGGTCGCTTCTCCTTGCAGAGAGCACGCGCGGCGTTGGGACCGCGTGGCCCGTCGGCGGCTCTAGCGGCTGGAAGGTTAATGTCAAATGAAAAGGGCTCCGTTATCGACGCCCCTTCTCGAAAATGAGGATGAAATACGCGCCTATTGCGCTTTGTAAAGCACCTGCCCGCGGCGCAGAACCAGTTGTTTTTCAAGACTAATGGGATGCCAGAAGGACTCGACCTTGTCGCCCTCCGGCGTGATGCCATAAACCTCGTAGCAATCCTTGTTAGGATGCGCCTTGGTGACCTTCCAGCCTTCCGCCGTCAGCTTGGCCTTCAGTGCGTCGAGCGATTTCCACTCCGACTTGGGGCCGGCATTGCAGGTGACATTGCCATGCGCGAAAGCCGCACTCGAGGCGGATGCGACGCCGGCGGCGACCAGTGCGGCTGCGATGCGTAAGGAGGAGGAACGGGTCATGCGGCAGTCCTTTTTCCAGGTTTTACGAGAGGGAGAATCGCGGCGGCAGCATAGAGCAGCAACATGGGTGCAACATGAACGAGCGGCTCGGTCCAGTCATACATCAGCAGTGCCCAATGCACTATGGTGAGCGCGACAACGGGATAGAGCAGGCGCTGCACCGGCTTCCACCAGCGGCGCAGCGCGCGCATCGCACGATCGCTGCTGGCGGCGGCGGGCAGGGCCATAGCCAAGAAGGCGAGCCAACCGGTCCAGATGCCCGGCGCGCCGATCTCCGCCAGCATGAGATCCACTGCTCCCATGTCGATGATATAAAGCGCCAGATGCAGCACAGCGTAACAGAAGGCGGCAACGCCGATCCACCGCCTTTTCCGCATCGCCCATTGCATCGAGCGATGCCGCACACCCATGAGCCGCGACAACGGCCCGATCGCCATCGCCAGGAACATGAGCAGCGCAGCCGCCTCCCCGGTCGGCGCGATGGAATCAGCCAACACCCAATCCGCATTCCCGGATTCGCGCTCGATCAGGACCAGCGGCAACGCGAGAAGGGCGATCAGCGCAAGGCTCCAGAGGCGGCGAAACGGTGTCATTCTCATCGCCTAGCAGAAACAATGACAATAAAAAAGATATTGCGCATCATTATCATTATTGACTTCTCCCTTACGATCAGACTCGTGCCTAGTGGCCTGATTCCGACATTTGCTACCCCAAACCCAGGACGCCGGAGCAAATGTCGGAGTCATCAGGACTGCTAGCAAATTTATGATTCTCGTGGATTTTACGATTTTAACATTTGCAGACCCATCCCAACCGCCAGGGGATGCAAATGTTAAAATCAATCCACTAGCGCCGTTCATCGCATGGTCAATGCGGCACACATACACTATCGCTATCATTACGGTGCGAGGTAAAGGGAAGGCGACCATTTCCGCAATGTCTATTTGGGGCAGGCAAGAGGTGGGACGAACGCGGCGCGGTCGGCTGGCGGCGACGATTGCCGCCGCGCTATTGCTCTCCGCCTGCTCCGGCGATCTGGTCCCGACAGGGCGCCACCCGCGCACACATGCCAAAGTACATGGCAAGGCACCGTCCTCTCCGCCGCGCTATGGCGTGAACAGCCCGGAATTCAGGGCCTGCGCAGGCAAGCTTGCCACGCTCGGCGCGCGCTATACACCCCTACCGGACCGGGATTATGGCGGCGGCTGCACCGCCTATGGCGCGCTCCAGCTCGATGAGATAGTCGTGCCGGTGACGGGCCTTGGGCCGATCACCTGCCCGCTCGCGCAGAATTTCGCGGCCTGGGCGCGCTATGGCGTCGCGCCTGCGGCCCGGCTGTTCTTCGGGCAGGAGTTGGTGCGGATCGACACCTTCGGCACTTACAGTTGCCGCACCATCGCGGGCAGCAGCCAGCTTTCCGAACATGCGCGCGCCAACGCGATCGACATTGCCGCATTCCTGCTGGCAGACGGGCGGCGCATCTCGGTGCAGAACGGCTGGAACGGCGACGAGGCCAGCCGCGCGTTCCTGCACGCCGTGCGCGACAGCGCCTGCCGCCGATTTCGCACGGTGCTCAGCCCGGATTACAACGCCGCCCATCATGACCATCTGCATTTCGACATGGGCGGGCGCGGCGGCTTTTGCCGCTAACCTTCCTATTCTTCCGATCTTAACCAAAATCCGCTAGACTCATCCCATGACAAACAAGAATATCGGAGAGCGCATTTTCCGCCCGGCGCGGCAGGAAGCGCGTGATGCCAAAGCCAATATCGACACCCCCCAGACCCAGAGCGCATCCTACAAGCTCGCCTTTCAGGACACGGACTTCCTGCTGCGCGAGGATCTGCGCCCGGTGCGCTTCCAGCTCGAACTGATGAAACCCGAAGTGTTTCTCGACGAGGCGAATATCGTCTCGACCTTCGTCTTCTACGGCTCGGCGCGCATCCCTTCGCCCGACAAGGCGCAAGCGCTGATCGACGCGGCGCGGACGGACCGGGACCGGCGCATTGCCCATAATCTCGCCGCCAAGGCCAGATATTATGACGAGGCGCGCAAGCTGGCGCAGAAAGCGGCCGCTTTCCCCCCCAACAGCGCCGGATGCCGCCATTTCGTGGTTTGCTCGGGCGGCGGGCCTTCGATCATGGAAGCGGCCAATCGCGGTGCGCATGATGTCGGCGCGCAGACCATCGGCCTCAACATCGTTTTGCCGCACGAGCAGGCGCCCAATGAATATGTGACGCCGGAGCTCTCCTTCCAGTTCCACTATTTCGCGCTGCGCAAGATGCATTTCCTGATCCGCGCGCGGGCGCTGGCCGTGTTTCCGGGCGGATTTGGCACGTTCGACGAGTTTTTCGAGCTGCTGACCCTTGTGCAGACCGGCAAGATCAAGCCGATCCCGATCCTGCTCTTCGGTCGGGATTTCTGGAACAAGGTGGTGGATTTCGAGGCGCTGGTCGAGGAGGGCGTGATCGCTCCGTCAGACCTCAACCTCATCACCTGGGTCGAGACGGCGGAGGAAGCATGGGCAGCGGTCGAGGCGTTTTACGCGGACAGCGACGAGCCAGGCTGTAAATAGATAGCTATACTGGACTTTCCGCGCAGTCCTGTTAGGCGCTGATCCCCATGAAAACGCTCGGCATCATTGGCTTCGGCGACTTTGGCAGGCTGGCTGCCGCGCACCTTGCCGGGCGTTTCGATATGGGCGCGCATGATGCGCATGTTTCGGCCACTGATATAGCCGCCCATGATGTGCGCGCGCTCTCGCTCGCAGAAGCGGCCCAAAGCGATGTGGTGATGATCGCCGTTCCGGTGCAGGGGATGGAGCATGTCATCAAGAGCATCGCACGGCTGGTCAAACCCGGTGCGACGGTGCTCGACATCGCCTCGGTCAAGATGCTCCCCACCCAGTGGCTGCTCAAATATCTGCCGGATAATGTCCATGTCGTGCCGACGCACCCGCTGTTCGGGCCGCAGAGCGTGGCGCGCGATGGCATTGCCGGTCGCCAGCTCGTCATCTGCCCGGCGCGGGGAGAGCAACATCTCAAGGTCGCGGCGCTGGGCGAGGAGCTTGGCCTGCGCGTCCAGATCACTAGCGCCGACGAGCATGACCGCGAGATGGCCTATGTGCAGGCGCTGACGCACCTTGTCGGTCGCACGCTCTCCTCCATGCACATACCGGACGAGATGCTGAAGACCCAGAGCTATCAGCATCTGCTCGATCTGTGCGACCTGCTGAGACGCGACAGTTTCGAGCTGTTCACCGCGATCCAGACAATGAACCCCTATGCCGAGCGGATTACCGGCGAATTCGTGACCCGCGCGCAGGATCTGCTGACGCGGGTGCATGATGAGAGCTGAAAAGCCGGATCAGCGATAGAAAATATGATTATCGATCACTGCGGCGCGCGGGCGGGCCCATGCGGTCTTGACCCGGCGCGCGTGGAAAAAGAGCGCGCCCTCGGCCACGCTGTTCCAGCCGTCGTTCAGCGCGATGTGGCTGATCGCGACGGCGCGCTTCCACTGGGGATGATCGACATCGGGCTGCGGAACCACGCCGCCGCGCACGAAGCTGAACTGGCCCGGTTGGGCGACCACGCCGCACAAGGTAGGGCGAAAGCGCTCTGACTTCGCGCGGTTGATGATGACGCGGGCGACAGCGAGCTGGCCTTCCAGCGTTTCGCTTCGTGCTTCGTAGAAAACGGCGCTGGCGAGGCAGCGGGTCTGCTCATCGAGCGGCGCGGCGACATCGGTATCCGCGACCAGGGCCGCGAGCGAGCTATAGGGTTTTTCGGACGGGGCGGGGGTATCCGTCTCCGCGTCGGGCGTGGAGAGGGGCGGCATGCCTTCCTGCAACACGGCAAAAGCGGTCGGAACAGTGGCATTGGAGCCGGAATCTTGTGGAGTGCTCGCGGCTGTCTGAACCGCGCTGTGGGGGACAGTGTCATCCGCCCGGGATATTCCGCCCACAAAGGCAGCGGTAAGGCTAAACATGGCAATCGCCGCAGTGGATGCGGCCTTGGTCGTGATCGTCATAATATTTCAAAACATGCGGTTGGTCGGCCGCGCGCGTCACTTGCCTGTTATCTTATCGGACGCGGTGCCGCCCCCCGTCTGCGTGTTTACCGTTTTCGTCCCTGTTTGGACGATGATCGGCAACCTGCGCGTGGAAAGCTGGGCGGCCTATGGTTCGGTTCGTCGCAGAAGTCAACCTCAAGCGAGGAGGGCAGCGGCAAAGCGTTCTGCATCCGCGACATCAAGCTCTATCACCCATAGATCCGGGTCAGACCGACGGCGGCGCTCAATATATTGTATGATTTCTGCCTCATTACCCCAAGATTGAGTAGCTATCGGCGCGAGTATGTAACCCTTTGAAAAGTCTGGCTGACGCTCGAACAGCCGGGTCTCTCCGGCTTTATTTCTGCA
>CAZLTO010000089.1:0-5828 GCA_964562475.1 uncultured Sphingobium sp.
GTGCTCGTCCAACAGGCTCATCGGCACCCATCCGGTTAGATGCTCGATCAGCCAACCGATATCGTCATATTTGGTCGCGCCGTTCACCACCATGTAAATGTCGTCAGGGCGACGGGAGATCATCAGGTCATCCAATATGCCGCCCTCTTCATCGAGCAGCAGCGAATAGCGTTGCCGCCCCACCGCAAGGCTGGTGAGCGAGGCGGGAATGATGGCCTCCAGCGCTGTATCCACACCCTCGCCCGTAAAAGCAAGTTGGCCCATATGGCTGACGTCGAACAACCCTGCATGCTCGCGCGTCCAGAGATGCTCGGCCATGATGCCTTCATACTGAATCGGCATATGATAGCCCGCAAAGCTTACCATGCGCGCGCCTTTCGCGCGGTGCCAGCCGTCCAGCGGCAGCGCCTGCAGCGGCAGTTCTTCCTCGATCACGGTTTCCGGTTCTGCACTCATATTCTCAATTCCTGACTCGAGGTGGGGCCAAACACAGCATGCGAAAGCCTGCCTGCTCTGCCACCCCCTCTGTCACGGAACCTGAGAGTTTTGACCGCATGACGCCCAGATGAGCGGATACGGCTTACCCCTTCGGTGGGGCGGTGACCCGCCCGCTTTCCAGAGTGCCTCGTCCAGGATGCGGTCCTGGTGCCTGAGAGTTTCCGGGGCGGTTGCTCCTTCGGCGGCCTTGGCGGATTGCTCCGTCGCAGCGCTCTCCCGCATCCTGCCCGCAACGAATCCTCGCCGCGGAGACATATAGGCCATCGCGGAAACGCTCGCGCCTGTCAATCAGGCTGCGGACAACTTGCCGTGGATTAGTTCATATTGTCGTTCGGCGTAACGATCGGTCATTCCCGCTATATAATCGCATATATAACGACTGCGCTCCGGCTCGCTATCGGACACGCCGTGCTGCCAGCCCTCTCCCATCAGCGCAGGATCGGCACGATAGGCCGCGAACAGGCCGGAGACGATCACCCGCGCCCGTTCCGCCTCGACGCGCTGCGACTCATGGAGGTAGAGATTGTCATACATGAAGCGGGAGAGCGTCTTTTCCTGTTCCGCCAGCCCATCCGAAAAACCGACCAGCCGCCTGCCACAAGCGCGCACATCGGCAACATTCTTCACGCCCGATGACGCAATTGCCGCCCGGCTCGTCTCGATCACGTCGTTGACCATGAGGCCGATCTGGTCGCGGATCAGCTCGCGCAGCAGCCGCGCCTCCGCAATGTCGGGATAGCGCGCACGCACCCGCGCCCACCCTTCCGCCACCAGCGGCACGGCGCATATCTGCTCAAGGCTCAGCATGCCTGCGCGCAGGCCATCGTCTATGTCGTGATTGTCATAGGCGATATCGTCGGCAATCGCCGCGACCTGCGCCTCAAGGCTCGGCCAGCTTTCCAGCTCCAACGGATAGAGCGCATTCAGCTCCGCCATCGCCCATGTGGGATTACTTATCGGCCCGTTGTGCTTCGCCAGTCCCTCCAGCATATCCCAACTGAGGTTCAGCCCAGGAAAGCTGGGATAGGGGCTTTCGAGCAGCATCAGCACCCGCAGGCAATGGGCATTATGGTCGAAGCCCCCTGCCCCCGCCATCGCCGCCTCCAGCGCATATTCGCCCGCATGGCCGAACGGCGGATGGCCGATATCATGCGCGAGGCACAAAGCCTCGGTCAGATCCTCGTTAAGACCCAGCGCCCGGGCAATGGTGCGGCCGATCTGCGCCACCTCGAGGCTGTGAGTCAGGCGCACGCGGTAATGATCGCCATCGGGCGCCATGAATACCTGCGTCTTGTGGCGCAGGCGCCGAAACGCGATCGAGTGGATGATCCGGTCCCGGTCGCGCTGGAAAATATCGCGCGGGCCACGCGTCTCGCCGCCCGGCTCAGGATAAAGCCTGCCCCGGCTGGTTTCGGGGAGGCACGCGTATGGAGCAAGGCCAAGCGCCATTACTTGCCGCCGAGCGCTTCCACTTCCTCACCCGCATCGGAGCGCCAGACAAACGCATCGCTGCCCGCCTTCTTCAAGTCCGCCTCGACGGCCTTCGCCTTTTCTAGCGACTTGAACGGGCCAACGACCAGCCGGTTGGTCGCGCCCCAGCTTGCGGCGAAACCATCCTTGCCGGCGAGCGCATCATGCTCTTTCTTCATCCGCTTCAGCGTGAAGGCAAGCGCATCCTTGCTGCGTCCGGTGCCGATCTGCACCCAGTAGCGCGCCGGATTGGCCGCAAGGCGCTTTTTCTCCGCCTCAGCCTTAGCCTTGGCTTCCGCATCGGCCTTCTTCTTCGCGGCGGCGGCCTCCGCTTTCTTCTTCGCCGCCTTCAATGCGGCAAGATCGTTGAGATCCACAGCGACGCCGGGTTTCAGTTCGGACTGCGGCACCTCGATCTCCGCCATGATGTCTGCAAGGGTGCGCGTGGAGGTGGCAGGCTTGAGCGCTGGCTTGGCAGGTGCAGGCTGAACCGGCGCGGGCCGAGGTGTGGCGGCGGGCGGCAGGTCATCCGGCATCGGCGGCCCCTGAACCGGCCTTGGTGTCACGCTGTTCGACGCGACCTGCGCCACAGGCGAAGCCGATGGCGCGGCGGTTGCCGGAGCAGGCTTCGGCGCCGCTGGCACCGGCGCGGGTTGCGGCCTGGGAGTAGGAACCACAGGCTTCTGCTGCACCGGGACCGGAACCGGCATGGGCGGTGGTGGGCTCGCCTGCGGCGCGCGCGGCGGCGCTGCGCTCGGTGCCCTGTTGGACGCCATCTGAACATTTACCAGCCCGGGCGGGAAGCGCCCCAGATGCACGGCGGCGGCGCGCTGGGCCGGGTTGAGCATCGCCATGCGCTCCAGATAGGGCTTGATCGCGGTCGCCAGCTGGGCGGGCATCACCTGATTGGAGATACTGATCGCCTCGCCGGTTTTGCCGTTCATGGCAAGGATGAACGCCTTGTCGCGCCACGCCGCCCGGTCGCTCTTGTAGAGCAGCGGCTGGATCGTCTTTTCGGCCTGATCGACCTGCCCTGCTATGCCATAGGACACCGCGAGCCGCCGGATCACCTTCTGGTCATTGGGATTGAGACGCAGCGCGGCGGCATAATCCGCTTGAGCGCCCTCCTGATTGGCGGCAAGATCACGCGCGAGGCCACGGTCCGCCAGCAGCCCGAAATCGCTGTAGCCGAGATTGCCAGCCTGCTCCATCAGCCGGAGGCCGTCGCCGATCCGATCGAGCTGGAGCATCGCGCGGCCCAGCCCGGCCTTCACCCGGCCATTATCCGGCGCGACATCATCCGCCCGCCCGAAAAAACCGAGCGCCGAGCGCGGGTCTTCCAGTTCCAGCGACGCCTCGCCCGCCTTGATCAGCGCATCAAGATCGCGTGGGGAACCCGCCAGCCGCGTCATCGCGGTCGCCAGCGCCGTACCTGCGTCGGTGGGTTGGAGCTGTAGCTGGGAAGAGGGTGCAGCCTGGGCCAGCGCACCGGAGGGCTGAACAGCCACCCAGAAAAGCCCTATCGCCGCCAGAGGCAAGCGTCGCGACAATGATACCGGCCTCATGGCACTATCCACAATATTTTTCAGTCATAGCATGGCACCATGAGCGGACAGCCCCTGATATCCGCTCCCGACCCGCGCGCATCTAGGAGGCGCGGGTCAGATCCTCTCCTATTGATTGCCCTGACGATTTAGGAACTGCGGAAACTTCGTCACCGTTGCCGCCGCACCGTCATCGTCGTCATCGTCGCTGTGGCTGCGGCCGAGCCCGCGCGACAGGCCGGACATGCGCTCGAACAACGTGCCGCCCGAAGGCTTGGGCGCTGGAGCGGTCGGAGTCGGCGCGGTCTCGACTGCATCGCCCAGCAGCAGTTCGTCATTGCCGTCGATATCATCGAAACGCGCAGCAGGCGCGCTGGACGCGACAGGCTCGATCACCTGCGCTTCCACGACCTCTACCTCCACTTCCTCGACGATCTCGGCGCCGGCAAGGTCCATTTCCTCCTCGGCGGGCGCTGCGGACGATGTTTCCGCCACGCTACCAAACAGAGGTGACGGTTCGGAAGCCGGAGCAGGCTCCTGTGCGGCAGCAACCGGCGCCGCGCGGGACGCGAAACTGAACGGCTGGGACGCGCTGGCTGACGCCCCTTCGCTCTCGATGCCAGTCGCGACGACGGACACGCGGATCTTGCCGTTCAGATTGTCGTTGAACGCCGAACCCCAGATGATGTTCGCATCGGGATCGACCAGCTCGCGAATATGATTGGCCGCTTCGTCGACTTCCATCAGGCGCATGTCCTCGCCGCCGGTGATCGAGACGATGACACCCTTGGCGCCCTTCATGCTGACGCCGTCGAGCAGCGGATTGGCGATTGCCTTCTCGGCAGCGGCGAGCGCGCGCCCGTCGCCCTCGGCCTCGCCGGTGCCCATCATCGCCTTGCCCATTTCGCCCATGACAGAACGCACGTCGGCAAAATCGAGGTTGATAAGGCCGGGCATGACCATGAGGTCGGTGATGCCACGGACGCCCTGTTGCAGCACCTCGTCCGCCATCTGAAAGGCTTCCTTGAAGGTGGTGTTGGGGTTGGCGACCAGGAACAAATTCTGGTTGGGAATGACGATCAGGGTGTCGACATGCTTTTGCAGCTCCTCGATCCCCGCTTCCGCTGAACGGGCGCGGCGCGTGCCTTCAAAAGTGAACGGCTTGGTGACGACGCCGACGGTGAGAATGCCCTTTTCGCGCGCAGCCTTGGCGATGACCGGCGCCGCGCCGGTGCCGGTGCCGCCGCCCATGCCGGCCGCGATGAACACCATGTGCGCACCATCGAGCGCCTGCTCGACCGAGTTCATCGTTTCCTCGGCCGCCGCACGACCGATCTCGGGACGGGAACCCGCGCCTAGCCCCTCGGTGATGCGCGGGCCAAGTTGGATGCGCCGCTCGGCAGGCGAAGCGTTCAGCGCCTGCGCGTCGGTATTGGCGACGATGAAGTCAACGCCCTCGACCTGCGCCGCGATCATGTTGGCGATGGCGTTTCCGCCCGCACCCCCCACGCCGATGACGGAAATCCGTGGCTTCAGTTCATCTACAAGCGGTGGTCCAATTTCGATGCTCATATGCTTGCTCCCTGGGCCTTTCCCCAACCCTGTGCCTTCCAAGCTCCCCAGCGCAACGCGGAAGAGGTTTCACATTTGCTTCATGCACGAGATGGAGCCGCAATTCACCCTCTTTTTAACCATTTTTTGCGTCATCCTGTCCCGCGTCAATAATTGGCGCGCATTGCCTGCGTCAAACGCTGCCACCAGCCGCCCTTTTGGCTGCCCTCGCCGCGCTTGCTGCCAGCGCTGCCGGGCCCGCCAATATCCAGCGGCCGGGCATGCCCATAGAGCGCCAGCCCCACCAGGGTCGCGAACGCCGGGCCGGCATGCGCCTCGGGCAAGGCGACCAACCCACGCGGCTTGCCAATCCGCACCGTGCGCCCAAGCGCGCCCTGCGCATAGTCGGCGACGCCCTTCATCTCCGCGCCGCCGCCGGTCAATACGATCTGCCGCCCGGCGGGCTTGCCGAAGCCCAGCTGATTGAGCGCTTCGTTGACTCGCGAGAGGATCTGGTCCAGCCGCTCGCAGATCACGGACACCAGCGCCGCACGGGTGATCTTGCCGCCGTCGGACCGCTCACCTTCGGTTACGTTGGGAACGATCTCGATCATCTCTCTGAAATCGCGTGGATTCTGCATTGCGGAGCCATAGAAGCACTTCACGCGCTCGGCCTGGCTGCGGCGGATGCCGAATGCGGAGGCGATATCGTCCGTAATACCCGACGCGCCCATCGGGATGCTGTGCCTGCCAAAGCAGACCCCC
>CAZLTO010000090.1:0-5826 GCA_964562475.1 uncultured Sphingobium sp.
AGGGATGTAACGCCTGCCATCCCAGGTCCGCCTCGGCGCGCGCGGCGCGTCTGCCAAGACCGATGGGCGCGCTTTCGTCGACCCATACGCCCTGCACATCGCCATAGACTCCGGTGGAGGAAAGATAGCCGATCCAGCGTGCGCCGCTTGATGCAATGTCTGCACCATAGCGGGCGAGCACCGGGTCCGCGCCTTCCCGATCGGGCGGGACCGAGGACAGGATATGGCTGGCACGTCCAATCGCGGCGCGCACGGCAGCCTCGTCGTCAAAGCCCAGCACTTCGGCATCGCCCGCGCGGCGCACACCCGTCACGCGCCATCCCTGCGCCCGTAACGCTTCTGCGAGGCGCCCGGCGGTGTAGCCCAGGCCCAATATCAGCATCTCTTTCGCCATATTGGCAGTAAATAGCAGATGAAGCGCGATGCAAGATGATTGTGCGCTGCGAGAGTGCGCCCTAGATACAGTGCATGACCGATATCCAGACCACCTCCGCCGAACCTGCCGCCACCCCGACCGTCATCCGCCGCGAGGATTATTGCGCGCCCGACTGGCTGGTGCCGGACATCGCGCTCGACTTTCAGCTCGATGCCGAGCGGACGATCGTAACCGCGCGCCTCTCCGTCACCCGCAATGGGGCGCATGACCGGCCACTTGTGCTTGATGGCGAGGGGCTGGAGCTGCTTTCGGTGAGTGTGGACGGTGAGCCTTTCCTACAAGGACAATGGCCGCAGGACGATGCGCCGCTCAGCATCCCGCTTTCTGGAGCGACGCATGTGGTGGAGACGAAGGTTGCCATTTCGCCTGCGAAGAACAGCCAGCTGATGGGGCTGTATGCGTCCGGCGGTCTGCTCTGCACCCAATGCGAGGCGGAAGGCTTCCGCCGCATCACCTATTTCATGGACCGGCCCGACGTGCTCTCGCGCTACAGCGTGCGCATGGAGGCGGACAAGGCGCTCTATCCGGCGCTGCTCAGCAATGGCGATCCGGTCGAAAGCGGCGAAGGAGAGGATGGCCGCCACTGGACGCGCTGGAACGACCCCTTCCCCAAGCCCTGCTACCTCTTCGCGCTGGTGGCGGGCGATCTCGCCTGCAATGCCGACAGCTTCACGACGATGAGCGGACGGGACGTGAAGCTCGGTATCTGGGTCAAGGAGGCCGACCTCCCCCGCACGAGCCATGCAATGAAGGCGTTGAAAGACAGTATGGCGTGGGACGAGCGCGTCTATGGCCGCGAATATGATCTCGACGTGTTCAACATCGTCGCCGTTTCCGATTTCAACTTCGGCGCGATGGAGAACAAGGGGCTCAATATATTCAACAGCCGCTATATCCTCGTCGACCCGGAAACCGCTAATGATCTCGATTATGACGCGGTCGAGGGCGTCGTCGCGCATGAATATTTCCACAACTGGTCGGGCAACCGCGTCACCTGCCGCGACTGGTTCCAGCTCTCGCTGAAAGAGGGCTTCACCGTCTATCGCGACCAGTGCTTCTCTGCCGATATGGGCAGCGAGGCGGTAAAGCGCATCGAGGATGTGCGCACGTTGCGCGCCGCGCAGTTCCCGGAGGATGGCGGGCCGCTCGCCCACCCGATCCGACCCGAATCGTACATGGAGATCAGCAATTTCTATACCGCGACCGTCTACAACAAGGGAGCGGAGGTGATCCGCATGATGGCGACGATGTTGGGTGCGGAACGCTTCCGCCGCGGCACCGACCTCTATTTCGACCGACACGACGGCGAGGCTGCGACCTGCGAGGATTTTGTGAAGGCGATGGAAGATGGCGGCGCGGCGGACCTGTCGCAATTCCGCTTATGGTATTCCCAGGCCGGCACGCCGCATGTCGCCGCCGTGCTCTCCCACGATCCCGCCAGCCTCAGCGCCACGCTCACCTTGAGCCAGTCCGTACCCGATACGCCGGGGCAGAGCGACAAGGCGCCGATGGTGCTCCCACTGCGCACGGCCTTGTTCGACCGTCAATCCGGCAAGCGGCTTGACGAGCAACTGCTGACGCTTACGCAAGCCGAGCAGAGCTTCCGCTTCGAGGGCGTGACAAGCATGCCGGTGCTCTCGATCAACCGCGGATTCTCCGCGCCGGTGATCCTCGACATGTATCGCAGCGCGGACGAGCTCGCTTTCCTCGCCGCGAACGACGACGATCCGTTCGCGCGCTACGAGGCGATGCAGCTGTTGATGGTCAATGCGCTGCTGGAGGCGATCAACAGCGGTCAGCTGGAGAGCGGCGCGGTGATCGACGTGATCCGCACCGCCGCCACCAACCCGGCGCTCGACAACGCGTTCATCGCTGAAGCGATCCGCCTGCCGAGCGAACCCTATATTGGCGACCAGATGGCGCTGGTCGACCCGGACGCGATCCACGCCGCGCGCGAGGAGTTGATGGGTGCGATCGGCTCTGCGCTGGAGCCGCTGTGGCGCGATCTTCATGCCCGCGGCGCCCGTGCCGGTTTCTCGCTGAAGCCCGAGGACAAGGGGGCGCGCAAGCTGCGCAATGTCGCGCTCTCCTATCTGTTCGCGAGCAATGCGCAGGACGCTGCGGGGATTGCCCTCACCCAATATGAGACCGCGCACAACATGACCGAGCGGCAGAGCGCGCTGGCCACGCTTGCCAACCGCGCCAGCGCCGAGCGGACCCGCGCGCTCGACGATTTCTATGCGCGCTATTCCAGCGATGCGCTGGTGCTGGACAAATGGTTCCAGACACAAGCGCTCGCTTTCCACCCGGACACAGTGGAGATCGTCAGGGCGCTGGGCAGGCACCCGGACTTCACGCTCTCCAACCCCAACCGGGTGCGCTCGCTTTATGGCGCATTCGGGGCGAACCAGTGGGCGTTCCATCAGACGGGCGGCGCGGGCTATACGCTGCTCGCCGATCTCATCCTCGCGCTCGATCCGGTGAACCCGCAGACGACGGCGCGCATGGTTCCGCCGCTCGGCCGCTGGCGCCGCTTCGCCGAACCACGCGCGGGTCTGATGCGCGCGGCGCTGGAACGGATACTGGCGCAGCCGGGCCTCTCGAAAGACGTGACCGAGCAAGTGAGCAAGAGCCTGGCGGGATAGTCTTGTCAGGCTGCCGATTGTATTCAGCGTTCCTATAACTGAAAAGGAAAATGGCGAGGTAAGTGCGAACTGCCGGGAAGCAGTTGACAAGGCGGGATGGCCTAGCCTAATGCGCGCCTCCTACCCCGTGCCCAGATGGCGGAATTGGTAGACGCACCAGCTTCAGGTGCTGGCGCTCGCAAGGGCGTGGAGGTTCGAGTCCTCTTCTGGGCACCATTTGTTCTTTTCAGAACATCCCAAAAAGTCTATATAAACCGCAGAAATCCGAGGGAATTGGCCCTCGGATGGTTCCGGATCGTCCCGGCTGTTCCCGGGGGTTCCTGACATTTTTGCGGGCCTTTTGCAAAAACCGCTAGAAAAAGGCCCGCACATGGCTTTGACCGAGACTCGGCAGCTTGTCGGTGAACATGTCGCCGATCAGCCGCGCGCATTCCCAGGGCGCCCAGCGCTCGGGGAACGACCGCACCGCGTAGTGCCTGAGATCGAAGCTGTCGGGGAGGCACACGCCCACTTCGGGATTGCCGGACGCATCGCGCCCGACCTCGCGGAACCGTTCGGTCCTAAGCACCAGGCGGTCGTCCTCGACCTCGAGCTCGATATCGCGGCGGATTGCCTGGACATCGATTTGCTCGAGCGGGTTCCAATGATTGGGCTCGGGCTCGCGCGCCGTGGTCGGCGAAGTGAGCTCGTCGACCAGGCCGATCAGCGCTGAAGGCCGAAGCGCATGGGCCTCGAGCCCGAGCGAATGGATCAGACCCAGCAGTCCTTCGCGGCACTCGGCCAGCTCGGCATCGCTGATGGCCTCAAGCGGGATCGCAACCTCGATGAGTTTCTTTTTGTAGCTATTGATCGAGGTCATAAACCAGCCTGTACGTTGCGGGGTGAATGGTCATTTCGCCACCTTCGCGCAGCGCGCGCAGACGGGTTCCCGTCATCTCGACAGGTACACCCTCCGGGTTGAGCAAAATGAACGAATAGATTGCGGGTTTCTGGTCAACCAGGCCCCAGATGTCGGCTTCAATCTGAAGCGGTTCGCGCTCCAAGCAATGTTCCTTCGGATAGTAATGGCATTGGAGCTCGCCGCTCGATGACCGGCGTTCCCAAGGAAATTTGGTGGTGTTGGCGCGGCTGATCCAGCTCCCATCAGCATGGAAGAATCGGTCGTCGCCATCTGCTCTATAGCCTTGGGCCAGCGCAAAGCGCGCCATGATATTCGGTCGGGGCGGCTTTGGCCCTGGGCGTGGACGGCTGACGACATCCGGCTCATCTTCAGGGTCCCGCATATCGTCATTGTCCGCTTCGTCGTCGTCCGTGGGCGGAGGGGCCGGCATGTCCTCTCCATCTACGACCCCGACGGTATCGATCTCGCTGACGACGCTCTCGCCAGACGCGTCATCGGACTTGGGCATCGAAGGCGAGATAGGATCAGCATTGTACTGGACCGCTGGACCGTCCTGGTCAGTGACGACCATCGCTTCCGGGGCCAACGTAAAGTTCTCCTCAAGGTACGCCTTGCCGTCACGTCTCAGCCAAGGATCGCACAAAGCTTGTAAACTGGGGCTTGGTCGAGGCTTTCGCGAAAGCTGACCTGCTCGACCGCCTGCGGACAAACCATCTGCCCCGCCCGGCGACCTGGCGTAATTTGCTGAACCTGTGGTCCTACATCGCTCCTGACGTCACCGGTTATCAGTGCCGGGATGCCGATCGCCTCAGGATCGTCCCCGTCCAGGGTAAGGAGGTCCTCTATTCGGCATCCGAGGTTGTCCGGCTTGGTGAGAAGAAGCTTCTTCAGTCTGACGACGACTGGGAGTTCCTCGCCGCGCATTTGATTGTCCTGAACCAGAATTGGACGCGTTTTCTCGCCGATCAACGCCGTGACAAGGGCGATGGCGCAGGCACAAGCTCCGACGTGGTGGAAACGGCGTTTGCCGTTCTCGTGAAGATCGGCCTTTCCGACACCAGCGATGTTAACGCTGTCGTCGAAAGAGTGGCCGCCGACTACTTCAATACCGGTCAGCCCAAGATGACCGAGTGCGTACAGATCGCCCAGATTGCGGCCAAGTTGGGTGCGACGGCGGGGGCATCCTTTCGATACGCCTGCGCAGATCGGAAGCTTCGTCCTATAGCCAAGACGGTCCTCATCGATGATGACGGCACGCTCGAAGATCTGCTTCCGGAAGCTGTCCAGGAAACCCAGCTTCTACACCCCGACTACATGTCGAGTTTCACCTCCTGCACGCGGGAAGACTGGCAGCGTTGGGTCGGTTCAGGTCGCTCTGGCCTCCAGACATTTGCGCCTTTTGTGGCCAGGCGGGGATCGATTTACTCGCGCTCGCGGCTTCTGGCGGACGCCCAGGCCAGGGGCCTGAAGAGTGCGCTGTATTATCCCTACGTCACGGACAATTTTGTCATCGAAGATTGGGATTTCGAGGCGTCGTACTGGAAGCATTGGGAGGCGTCGGCCACCACGGATCCGGGCGTCTGGGCCAAGGTTGCCGCCCGCATCCTTGGCCAACGCGAAGGATATTGGTCGCGGTGCTCCAGCGCCCGTATTCTGCAGGTGGCGACCACTGGCAGCACGCGATCGCTGACATCCGACCCACTGCTGTCCGAATGGCTGCTCAAACTTCGTGACAAGCCGTGCCTCCCAGATACCCGCAATGTGGTCCAGGTTCCGTCCGAGCTGCTGCGCCGCACGTCCGAGACTGAGTCGCTCATTGACGTCGAGCCGTTCGTTCATGGTCT
>CAZLTO010000091.1:0-5748 GCA_964562475.1 uncultured Sphingobium sp.
CAGACAGCCCTTGCCGGGCTTTCCGTGCATGAACTCGTCGGGCAGCAGGATCGCGAACGGCTCATCGCCCACAATGTCGCGCGCGCACCAGATCGCGTGGCCTAGGCCCAAGGGCTCCTGCTGGCGCACGAACACCGCGTTGCCCGGCGTGAGGCGGGTGCCCGCAAGCGCGGACACATCCTTGCCGCGGTCCGCCTGGGTGCGTTCCAGCTCATAGGCCATGTCGAAATGGTCCTCGATCGCGCCCTTGCCGCGCCCATTGACGAAGATCATCGTCTCGATCCCGGCCTCGATCGCCTCATCGACCGCATACTGGATCAGCGGACGGTCGACCACCGGCAGCAGCTCCTTTGGCACCGCCTTGGTCGCGGGCAGGAAACGGGTGCCCAGACCCGCCACGGGGAACACGGCCTTGCGGATTTTCTTGGCTGCCATGAGAAACCTTAACTCCAGAACTGATTCGCTTTACGCGCACCAGCATAGCCTCAAAAAGTTGAGGTTTTATGCTGGCGCCGTTTAGAAATCGACCGCGATGCCCTTGCGTTCCCAGTCACCATAGCGGGTGGGCGAAAGCGCCTCCGTTTGTCGGGGCGCCGCGTCGAGAGGATCGGGTTTGGGCACTGGCGGGCTTTTGGAGAGATGTGCGGGGGGCCGCACATGATCGGGGCGTTTGCCCATGAGGAGGTGTCTCCGCTGTTGATCGCTGCGCTGCCGCATAGCCCGCCGCGAGGAACGGTGCAAGCAGCGGAGGGTTTACGCCGCCCGGAAACCCGCTAAGGCGAGCGATGCCCATGACCAGACGCCGCCGCCCACCCAAAGAATCCGAAGTTCCCGGCCTTGCCGCCCGCCGCGCCGCGCTGCGTCTGCTGGATGCGGTGCTGCGCCGGGGCGAGGCGCTGGAAACCGCGCTCCATGCGGCGACGCAGGGGCTGACGCGGGGTTCAGACAAAGGCTTGGCGCATGCGATAGCAGCGGATGCGCTGCGCTGGATGGTGGATTTGGACGCGCTGATCGACAGCGTGACCGAGCAGATCATCCCGCCGGACGCCAAATCGCGCATGGTGCTGCGCCTCGCGCTCGCGCAGATAGCGTGCCTCGAAACGCCGCATCATGCTGCTGTCGCCACCGCATTGCCGCTGGTCGATGGCGGCCCGCGCAAGCTGGTGCATGGCGTGCTGGGCAGCCTGATCCGCGCCGAGGCGAGCCTGCCGGAACATCCGACCCTGCCCGCAGAGGTGGCGGAGCGCTGGGGCGGGCAATGGGGCGAGGGCATGATCGAAGCCGCTGCCCGCGCGCTTGGCCGCCGCGCGCCGATCGACCTGACGCTCGCGGACCCAGCCGAAACCGCGCATTTTGCGGATATGCTCGGCGGCGTCTCGCTAATGCAGGGCCATGTGCGCCTGCCGCACGATGTTTCGGTGCCGGATATGCCGGGCTTTGACGATGGCCGCTGGTGGGTGCAGGACATCGCGGCCAGCCTGCCTGCGCGGCTGGCTGGGGCAGGTGAGGGGCGAGCATCGCTCGATCTCTGCGCCGCGCCCGGCGGCAAGACGATGCAGCTCGCAGCTTCTGGCTGGCATGTGACCGCGCTGGACAAGAGCGCGAAGCGGCTGGAGCGCCTTGCGGCCAACCTCAAGCGCAGCGGCCTGTCGGCGGATGTGGCGCAGGGCGATGCGCTGCTCTGGGAGAGGCAAGCGCCTGCCGACCTCATCTTGCTCGATGCGCCCTGTTCCGCGACCGGCATTTTCCGCCGCCACCCGGATGTGCTCTATCGCGCCGGGCCGCGCCAGATCGCGGAAATGGCGGAGCTTCAGGCTGCAATGCTGGATCGCGCGGCGGCGTGGGTGAAACCCGGCGGCATGTTGATCTACGCGACCTGTTCGCTGGAGCGCGCCGAGGGTGAGGATCAGATCGCGGCGTTTCTTGCCCGAAATCCCGCTTTCAGCGTTGAACGGGTGCAGGCAGAGGAGCTTCCCGCAGGCATATCGCCCACCGCCGAGGGTTTCATCCGCACCTTGCCCGGCCTGCTGGAAGATGAAGGCGGCGCGGACGGCTTCTTCGTCGCGCGGTTAATATCTAGTGCTTCACCATGATCTCTGAGCCCATGCGCTCATGGGGAATGCGGCTTTCGATGCAGCCATACCAGCCCAGCCCCTCATAGGTCTCGTATCCGGGCGTCAGCGCATAGCAGATCATGCGCGCGCCTTCCTGGTAATAGCCCTGCTTGGCGGCGGCATTGATCGGATAGACCTCGTTCAGCGTGCAGGGCTTGCCGGAGGTGGCGATCACCTGATGGGCTGAATTCAGCAGCATCACGCGGGTATCGCCGCGCTCGGCTTCCGTCAGCGCCACGCCTTCGACAATGTCGCGCGCCTGCGGTTCCCAGTCGAAGAAGATGCCGAGCACGCCCAGCGCCTCGCCGTCGACCGAACCGCCCTTGCGGATCGCGGTGGAATAGGTCGCGACCTGCGCATTCCCCAATGTGCCGTTGCGGGTGATGTCGCACACCGCGAAGTCGTCGCCGTTGCGGGTGCGCATGCCGCTCTTGAACCATTCGCTTTCGGACACATCCTGGCCGATCGCGGCGGGGAACTTGTTGCCACGTCCAGTCGCCACGACGCGGCCGTTGCGGTCTGCGACCCAGAGGTCGAGATAGACGGTGTAGGAGCGCAGGATCGTCGCCAGCCGTTCGCAGGCATAGGCGCGCGCCTCCTCGGTGCGCTGCTGTAGCACACCGACGACCGCGCTGTCCGTCGCCCACCAGCGCACATCGCAGGAGCGTTCATAGAGGTTACGGTCGATGATCTCGACGACGTTGCGGGCGAGGTCGGCGAAGCGCTGGCCCTTAAATTCCTGCATCATGTGGCGTCCGGCATGTTCGATCCGCGTCGTGTTCGCGGCGATCTCGCTCTGTAACTGGGCGGAGAGCGCGTTCACTTCCTCGGCCACCACGCCCATCTCGCGTGCCACCACGCCGAAGCCAAGCCCGGCATCGCCTGCCCGGGTGGATTCGAGCCGTGCGTTCATCGAGAGCATGCGGGTGCGCATCATGATCCGGTCGATGACCGCGATCTTCTCGCCCGTTATGCGAGAAACTTCGAACGCGAGTTTCAAAATATCGTCTTGCATCTTACCGGTTCACCTGAGGCCAGAGTGAATCCCCGCCTAAAACTGTTGATACTGTTATCTGTTTCCAACGGGTTTTTCCTATATTCACCTAACAACCCGTTAACCTTGCTGGATTTTCCTCGTGAAAAACGGACGATTGCAAACTTTGCAACTGGGATGGCGGCGATCCTGTCCACAACCGTGCATTTTTTGGGCCGAAATTTCCGTGGACAAGCCGCCCTGTGCTGTTGCGCCGCACCGCGCGCGCGGGTAAGGCAAAGCCCTCATGGACCGGCCTGTTCTTATCTCCCCCTCGATCCTTTCCGCAGACTTTGCCCGTCTGGGCGAGGAAGTGCGCGCCATTGACGCCGCCGGGGCGGACTGGGTGCATGTCGATGTGATGGACGGCCATTTCGTGCCCAACATCACCATCGGCCCGATGGTGGTGAAGGCGCTGCGCCCGCACACCGGCAAGGTGATGGACGTTCATCTGATGATTACGCCGGTCGATCCGATGCTCGATGCCTTTGCCGAGGCCGGCAGCGACATCATCACCGTGCATCAGGAAGCGGGGCCGCATCTTCACCGCACGATCCAGCGGATCAAGGCATTGGGCAAGAAGGCGGGCGTGTCGCTCAATCCCGCCACACCCGCAAAGATGCTCGATTATGTGCTGGAGGAAATCGATCTTGTGCTGGTGATGAGCGTCAACCCCGGTTTCGGCGGCCAGAGCTTCATCGAGAGCCAGTTGCGCAAGATCGAGGCGATCCGCAAGTCGATCGACAAGCTCGGCAAGCCGATCCATCTCGAAGTTGACGGCGGGGTCGATATGAATACCGCGCCGCGCGTCATCGCCGCAGGCGCCGATGTGCTGGTCGCGGGCACGGCGACTTTCCGGGGCGGGCCTTCCGCCTATGCCGACAATATCAAGGGGCTGCGCGGCGGATGAACGACCTTTCGAGCCCTTTTTTCCAGAACGAAGGTCAGGAGGCTGACGGCATCGAGAGCGGCAAGCGGCTCATCAGGCTGTCCAACGACAAGGGCAGCTCGCTGGCCGAGCGGGTCGCGAACCATTTCTATCGCCTGACATGGCGCACGCCGCTGCACAATATGCGCCTCAAGGGCAAATATCCGCTGAAGCTGCTTGCGGTGCTGCCGGACAAGGTGGCGGGGGATGCGCGCGCCGGAAAGGCGATCCGCGCGGGATATTTCCTGTTCCGCGGGCAGAAGCTGCCGCTTGCCGATCTCGATTTCACCGCGCCGATGACCGCACCGCTGGCGGAATATCTTCATGGCTTCCGCTGGCTGCGCGATCTCGGCAGCACTGCGACACGCGAGCAGGGCGCGCCGATTGCGGAAAGCGTGATGCGCAAATGGCTCTCCGCGCACGCCGAAAAGCCGAGCGAACCGGCCTGGGCGGCGGAAAATGCGGGCTGGCGGCTGCTATTCTGGGCGGCCTATGCGCCCTATATCCTCTCCAGCACCGATCTCGTCTATCGCTCGCTGCTGCTCACCTGCTTTGCGCGCACCGCGCGGCATCTCGATCGCTCGGCGGACAAGGCGCCGGTCGGGCTGCCGAGGCTGGTCGCATGGGGCGGCGTGGTCGCCGCCGGTTTGCTGTTGCCGGGCGGCGGGCCGCGTCAGGCGTTCGGCGAGGCGGGCTTGAAGCGCGCGCTCGAAAGCGCACTCTATAACGATGGCGGTATCATCAGCCGCTCGCCGACCGATCTTCTACGCACCATCGAGCTGCTGGGCATGGTCAACGCCGCCTATGACGCCGTGAACGAGGAGCCGCCTAGCTTTATCACCGAGACGCTGGCGCGCACCGTCGCCGCCTTGCTCGGCATCGCCCACGGCGATGGCGGCCTCGCCAGCTGGCAGGGCGCGGGCGCGACCGGCTCCGAGCAGGTCGAGCGCGTCGTGCAGGCGAGCGGGGTGCGCACCCGCCCGCTGCGGCAGGCGCGGGACTGGGGCTATCAGCGCATTTCCGCCGGCGCCACGATACTGCTGGTCGATGCCGCTCCGCCGCCCGCAACCCGTATCGCGGGCGTGGGCTGCGCCTCGACCGGCGCTCTGGAGGTGAGCGACGGGCCGGACCGGCTGATCGTGAGCTGCGGCGGCGCCGATCTTGCGGGCGCGCTCATTCCGGCGGATCTGGCGCAGGGGCTGCGCAGCACCGCCGCGCACAGCACGCTCATCCTCGACGAGCGCAATTCGACCGCGATCCTGCATGACGGCACATTGGGCCGCGGCGTCACCGAGGTGGAGCTGCACCGGCAAGAGCTGGAGAACGGCAGCCGCATCGAGGTGAGCCACGATGGATATGTGCGCCGCCTCGGCTATATGCACCGCCGCCTGCTGCTGGTGAGCAACGACGGCAAGGATATTCGCGGCGAGGATATGCTGTTGCCGAGCCAGCGCCGCCGCAAGCCCGCCGCCGTGCCGTATGTGCTGCGCTTTCACCTCGCGCCGCATGTCGATGCGTCCCTCACCGCCGACGAGCAGGGCGCGCTGCTGCGCATCGACATGGCGGCGCTGTGGCAGTTCCGCTGCGGCGCGGGCAAGCTCTCGATCGAGGACAGCCTGTGGGTGGATGGCGATGGCCGTCCGCACGCCACCAAACAGCTTGTTGTGAGCGCG
>CAZLTO010000092.1:0-5679 GCA_964562475.1 uncultured Sphingobium sp.
CGATCACATGGCCGGTCCCGCCCGCCGTGCCGATCACGCCGATCACATGCAGGATCACATCCTTGGGCGTAACACCGGGGCCAAGCTGCCCCTCCACGCGGATTTCCATCGTCTTCGATGGCGTCAGCAGCAATGTCTGCGTCGCCAGCACATGCTCGACCTCGCTGGTGCCGATGCCGAACGCCAAAGCGCCCAGCGCCCCATGCGCCGCCGTGTGGCTGTCTCCGCACACCAAGGTCGTGCCGGGCAGCGTAAAGCCCTGCTCCGGCCCGATCACATGGACGATGCCCTGCGCCTTGTCGGTCGCGCCGATATAGCGGATGCCGAACTCCGGCGCGTTCTTCTCCAGCGCGGCGAGCTGCTGCGCGCTCTCCGGGTCGGCGATGGGCAGCCGGTTGCCGGAAGCATCGACGCGCGCCGTGGTCGGCAGGTTATGATCCGGCACCGCGAGCGTGAGATCAGGCCGACGCACCTTGCGCCCCGCGATGCGCAAGCCCTCGAATGCCTGCGGGCTGGTCACTTCATGGACGAGATGCCGGTCGATATAGACGAGGCAGGTGCCGTCATCCTGCCGATCGACAATATGGGCGTCCCAGATTTTTTCATACAGAGTGCGAGGCTGTGTCATGCCTGCCCCCTAGCGCCATATCGCCGTTAACGGAAGATAGTAATGAAGGTTAAGGGAGCGAGAGGTGCAGGCAGCGTTGTAGAACTTTGACAGGCTTAACACGTCAGGACATGACATGTGTAAAGCTGGGCTAGCATCACCTAATGAGAGCTTTGCCGAGTTTAGGCCCATCTTCCAATAAACCTAGGGACTCTGACCCGTTCACGAGCCGCCCGCAACGCACAACATATTCACAGCGAAAATCATATGTCAACCAATATTAAGTAAGGATTTGGCTTGCATAATTTTGCAAAAAAGGCCGACCTTTGGGAAGATGAATATATATCTGATAGGTTTTTTTGCTGGGTATATATTTCTTATGTATATATTGACTGGTATATATTATAGGACTATGTGGCGTATCTGTTTCAGGTAACTCAGGTGCATGCGGTCGTGTCCGATGTGGTAGAGAAATGGGGAAAAGATGTTGCGGGACGGGGGTTTGCGCAAATCCCAAACTATTTGCTGATCCTAAACCAATTCCTTGATGATGAGAAGCGGCTCGGCCCTGCCGAATTGAACATTTTACTACAACTTGTTGGAGCATGGTGGAAAAAGTCGGATTTACCTTATCCTGCACTCAAAACTTTGGCTGTACGCTCTGGCATTTCTGACAGGCAGGCGCAGCGAGCAGTTACCCGACTGGAAGGGATGGGGTTTCTCAAGCGCACTAAGCGCAAAGGTGCTGGCGGACTGATTGCCTCTAATGCCTATGACCTTACGCCTTTAGTCCGCGTCCTTGGTG
Organism: uncultured Sphingobium sp.; assembly: GCA_964562475.1. Lineage (GTDB taxonomy): Bacteria > Pseudomonadota > Alphaproteobacteria > Sphingomonadales > Sphingomonadaceae > Sphingobium. Next base: position 1,413 of record CAZLTO010000092.1, read on the forward strand.
CAGTGGCAAAGGCTTTCCCAAATGAATATCCGCGCAAAGTATCTGCTGAGGACAGGGCAAAGATTGATGCCGCACTGAGCGGAGAATAATCAGGGTGGCTACTCTAAACATGATGCTCGTGCAAACCTCTGTCCTACAGCCCGCCCCCTCTGATACATCCTCTTCAAAGGCTCCATCTTTGCCCCCGCGTGGCAAGCCCCGCGCCGCCTCCTGCCGCCCGCGCCCTCATCCGGCGCAGGTCCGCCAGCGGCACGCAGCTTCCCTCTCCGCCAGAGAGTCGCGCGCCCGGCGACCCATGATGCAGCCCTTGCGCTGAAGCGGCGGCAGGCTTTCCGCCGCAGGGATTATCGGGCGGCGGGAGTGGCAGGCCCTGGATCTACGGAGCATCGTGCGCAAAAGTGGGAACCGGTTTTGCGCAAATACGATGCGACCACGAAAAAGCGGAGCGCGCCGCCTGCTTCAGGCAGCGTGCTCCGAGGCTCTTTCAAAAGACCGGATGAATTGGCGTTCCCATCGCGCGCCTTGTTCGGAGGGAAAGGCGGGCCTTGCCACCCCTGACGTAGCGTGACTTTCGTGACTTTTGGCGTGACTTTTGGCGCCACGGATATCAGGTGGAAGCCCCCTCCCGCTCCAGCAGCACCTTCTTGCGCTCCAGCCCATAGGCATAGCCGCCGAGGCCGCCATCGCTGCGCAATACCCGGTGGCAGGGGATCAGCACCGCGAGCGCATTGTCGCCGCACGCCGTTCCTGCCGCCCGCACCGCCTGTGGCCGTCCGGTAGCACTGGCGATCTGGGAATAGGTGCACGTCTCGCCCGGCGGGATCGCGCGCAGCGCCTGCCACACCGCCTGCTGAAACGCCGTTCCGCGCGCATCCACCGGCAAATGCGCCGAGGACCGCGCGGGATCATCCACCAACGCAACAACCTCGCCCACCAGCGCCTCGAACTGCGCATCGGCGGGCAGGATCTCGGCTTGAGGAAAGCGGGCTCGCAAATCCTCCAGCCCCTCATCGAAGGCGATGCGGCACAGCCCCTTGTCGGTCGCCGCGACCAGCACCGGCCCCAGCGAACTCTGCGCTACCGCAGCGCGGATGCTTACTCCCGCTCCGCCCTTCCGTCTTGCGCTCGGCGTCATGCCCATTCTTCTCCTCGCATCCTCGTAAAAGCGGCTGGGGGCATTATAACCCGCATCATAGACCGCATCGGTTATCCTGCCCGGTTCTCCGAGCGCCGCCTCGGCACGGTCGGCCCTTATACCCCGCGCATAAGCCGCCGGGCTGACCCCCAGCGCGCGGGTGAAAATGCGCTGGAAGTGATGCGGCGCATAGCCCACTGCCGCCGCCAGTCGCTCCAGCGACACGCGCTCCTCCGCCGCGTCGAGCAGCTCAAGCGCCTTATCCACTGCCAGAGCCTCCCGCCCGGCCTCATCCGGTTTGCAGCGCATGCAGGCGCGATAGCCCGCCGCCCGCGCCGCTGCACCATCGTCGAAGAACGCCACATTCTCGCGCCTCGGTCGCCGCGCCGGGCAGCTCGGCTTGCAATAGACGCCGGTCGTGCGCACGGCAAACACAAAGCGCCCGTCCTGCGCCTTGTCCCGCAGCTCGACAGCTCGCCAGCGAGCCTCATATGTATGAGCTTTATCCGTCATGGCGATTTGATAGCAGCAAGCGCCTGTAGCTGCTTCCCGTTTCTTGCGTTCAAACTCGATGATTGCGCTTCCCCTCGGGCATGCGCAGCCTTACATATCGCCGCGATGACCCGCCTACGCCTCCTGCTCGCCCTTTTCGCGCTGTTTCTCTCACCGACTCTGCCCGCCAATGCCGAGCAGCAGGATGTCGCCGCAGCAGTGCGCGGCGTGGTGCGCGTGGTGATCATCGCCACCAGGGGCGAAGAGGCCTATTTCGTAGGGCACGGCAGCGGCTTTGTGGTCGCGCCGGACAAGGTGTTGACCAACGCGCATGTCGTCGAGCTGATGCGCGCCGAGAAGAATCTCGTGATCGGCATCGTCCCCTCTGAAGGCAAGCGCAGCTATGGCGGCAAGCTGATTGCCTATTCGCCGGGCAATGATCTCGCCCTCATTCAGCTAAAGGACGGACGCTTGCCCGTGACGACCTTTTATGCTGGTGGCATTACGGATGGTCAGCATGTCACCGCGATCGGCTATCCGGCGACGGTCGACCGCGCGCAGGGGCTCGATCTCAATGAAATGATCCAGCCGCTGGAGCCGGTGAAAACCAGCGGCACCGTCTCGACCGGGCGCTCCTCCCAGGCGTTTGACACGATCCTGCACACGGCCCCAATGGCGGCGGGCAACAGCGGCGGGCCGCTGGTCGATGATTGCGGCCGGGTATTGGGTGTCAACAGCATGGGTTCCGTCGCGGAGAGCGAGGGGGACGCCGAGTTCGGTTTTGCGGTGTCAAACCGCGAGGTAGCTTCGTTCCTCCGGCAGGCAGGCGTGCAATTTCAGCGCACCGCCGTTCCCTGCCGCAGCCTGGCGGAGCTTGATGCGCTGGAAGCGAAACGGGCCGCGGAGAGCCAGCTTCTGCAACAGCAGAAGGACCAGCAGGAAGCGATGGCCCGCGACAAGGCGCTCGCGGATGCGCGCAACCGCGCGGAGCAGGAGATTGTCTCTTCGCGGGAAAACATGATCGCGCTCTCGGGCGTCATCCTGCTGCTGGGTGGCCTCGCTCTGGGCGGCGCGATGATGTTCAACGCCGAACACAAGCCACGGGAACGCAAGTGGGCGATGATCGCCGGCGGCGTTCTGATCGTGCTGGCCATAGCGGTATTCCTCCTGCGTCCCTCCTTCTCCGGCATAGAAGACACGGCAGCCACTTTCCCGGTCAACAATAGCGCTCAAGTGACCGTCGAACCGGATTATGACGCCGTTGGCGACAATCTCTGCCGCATCGACGAGAATCGCAGCCGCATCATCTTCTCCGACACGCAGGATATACCCCTGCACTGGGCGCCGGACGGATGCGCCAACGGCTCAGAGCAATATGTGCAGGCCGCCAAGGGTTGGGATTATCTTGCCATCAGCCCCGACCAGAGCATATCGGTATCGAATTTCGATCCCGCTACCGGCACCTACAAAGTCGAGCGCTTCCTGCCCGATTCCGCCACGATGGCGCAGGCGAACTCCATAAAAGCGAAGGTCGCGGGCAAGGGCTGCACCGCAGATCAGGCGATGCTCAGTTCCATGCAGCAGGCCGAAAGTCAGATCCGCGCAATCCTCTCCGCCCAGCCCAACGAGCGGCTGGTCTATCAGTGTGCCCGAAAGGCCGCTGATGCTCCCGCGGGGTGACCAGTATGCAACTAATCCTTTAGACTATCTTGCAACAGCGAAAGACCCCTGCTAACCGGCGCGCACGTTTGACGGGGGCGCTCGCGCTTTTCCGTATTTCCAAACGCGGCATATCGAACTGGAGGACATCAGGCGCGTGGAGAATTCCGGCGGCATTCAGGCTAGCTTAAGCGGGCGTTACGCGCTGGCTTTGTTCGAACTGGCCCGTGACACCAAGCAGCTCGATTCGGTGGCGCAGAGCCTCGCGGCGCTGAAGAGCGCCCTCAGCGAATCGGTTGATTTGCGTGGCCTTACCACCAGCCCGGTTATCGGTCGCGACGCCGCTGCCAAGGCAATCGCTGCCGTTGCAGAAAAAATGGGCCTTGACGCCCTTACCCAGAAATTCCTCGGCGTGCTGGCCCAGGGCCGCCGCCTCTCGCAGCTCTCCGCCGCGATCCGCGCATTCGAGACGCTGCTCTCCAACCACAAGGGTGAGAGCCGCGCCGAAGTCACCTCCGCCCATCCGCTCGCCAAGACCCAGGTCACGGCGCTGGAAAAGGCATTGAAAACCCGTGTCGGCCGCGATGTCGCGGTTGACTTGCATGTCGATCCGTCGATCCTTGGCGGCCTTGTCGTCAAGATCGGCAGCCAGATGATCGACAGCTCCATCCGCACCCGTTTGAATACCCTCGCTCACGCGATGAAAGGCTGAAGGCTAAACCATGGATATCAACGCCGCAGAAATCTCGAAGGTCATCAAGGACCAGATCGCCAATTTCGGCACCGAAGCGCAGGTGAGCGAAGTAGGCTCCGTGCTCAACGTCGGTGACGGTATCGCCCGCGTCTACGGTCTCGACAACGTCCAGGCGGGCGAGATGGTCGAGTTCGCCAACGGCGTGCAGGGCATGGCGCTCAACCTCGAAGCGGACAATGTCGGCGTCGTGATCTTCGGCTCGGACGCCGAGATCAAGGAAGGCGACG
>CAZLTO010000093.1:0-5652 GCA_964562475.1 uncultured Sphingobium sp.
TTCGGGATGCTGGAGCGGCGCGGCGTCCACTTGAACGATTATCTCTATATCGACGCGGTGCTGTGCTCGGACAGCGGCGATTTCTTCATCACCGGCTGGGCCGACCGCCGCATCTTTCCGACTATCGAGATTTCGGTGCAGGTCGGCTATGTCAAATACCGCTTCCCGGATGCGCAGCCCTGCTGGTTCGACCGCGCCGATGTGAACGCGCTACTCGGCGATCACGATCAGCCCTCGGGCTTCATCGCGCTGCTTCGCGTCGACGACCCGGAATCCTTCCTTGTGCACTCGGCGCTGTCGGTCTTCATCAACGGCGTCCCGCTGCATCGCCAGAATGTGGCGCGCTGGCTCTCGTCCGAACGCTTCATGCAGGATGCCTTGGGCGCATGCGCGATCCTCGCCGACCGGCCGATCGGCGAGACGTTGGCGTCCGGCAAGATATTGCACCGCCAGTTTCTCCCCATCTGGCAGCGCGTGCAGAAGGGCATGAAGTTTGCGAAGGTGCTTTCGGTCGACAGCGAGCGCAAGGTGCGCAGCAGCATCGTCATTACCATCTATCGCAAGGCGGACATGCTGCTGGTGCAGCTATCCGAGCTGGCGGAGTTTCTGGAGCGTGCGGCGGTCGAGCTGATCGTCGTGCTGAACGATGTCGCCAATGCTGGTGTGCTGGTCGAGGAAGTGATGGCCTTCTGCCAGATTCACCCGATCAGCATTTCGATCTACGCATGCAGCGGCAATTCGGGCTTTTCCGCAGGCAATAATTTTGGCGCCAGTATGGCGCGCGGTGCTGTGCTGGTGTTCATGAACCCGGATGTGTTCCCCCCGCTCGAAAATGCGGAAGGGTCGCTGGGCTATCTCCTGAGCGATCCAGGCGACGGGCTGCACGGCGCGATGCTCTATTATGGCGATGGTCTGCTCATGCACTCCGGCATGTACGTGGTGCAGGACCGGGTGTTCGACGCGAAGGGCGCTACCGACCTTGCTCTTCGCGTCGAACATTTCGGCAAGGGGCTGACGCTCGACATCGACGCGGACAAGCAGGCGATCGGGCGTGCCATCTCTGCCATTCCGCAGCAGATTTGCATCCCCAGCGCGGCCTTGTGGAAAATCCGCAAGAAGCAGTTCGCGAAGATGGGCGGCCTCTCCACCGACTATATCTACGCCTATTACGAGGATGCGGCGCTGGGGCTGGATGCCTTGGCGGAGGGTGTTCCGGTGACGATCGACACCAGCGCGCGCTGGATTCACATGGAGGGCGTCGGCAAATCGATGCCGCCGCATGTGCGTAGCTTCATGTGGCTCAATAGATCATATTTTTCAATGACTTATGTAAATCAATCCCACGTCGTCGACACCCGGATGGATCTCTCCCTGCTATGACACAACTTCGACCTAAACTTCTCACCGTCGCGCTCTATCACCCCCGCGTGATGAAGGGCGGCGCGCAATATGTCGCCAAGGATCTGCACGACATGGCGGCCGCGGGCGATGAGTTCGACGCCGTGCTGCTCGCCGGGATCGACGGGCGGATGTTCCCGCAATATGTGAAGACCGGCTCGGTCATCACCGCGCTGCCCGAAACCGAAAATGAATATATCCTCGGCGGCTTCAAGTTCGACGATTTCTATCATGTCGTCCACGATCCGCGCCGTAACAAGATGCTGGCGCGCTTTCTGGAAGACCACCAGCCGGACGTCATCCATATCCACCACTCGCTGTGGGTGGGGCTGGAGTTCATCGAGCTGTGCCGCAAGGTGCTGCCGAACGCGAAGATCGTCTACACGCTGCATGAGTATCTTGCGATGTGCTATTCGCAAGGCCAGCTGTTCCGCTATCATGAGCGCGCGGTCTGCCACCAGCCCGCCCCCGACCAGTGCGTGAAATGCTTCCCCGGCCGGTCGGTCGAGGAGTTCATCTTGCGCAAGCGGTTCTTCCAGCGCGCATTCGAGAAGGTCGATCACTTCGTTTCGCCCTCGCGCTATCTCGCCGAGCGGTTCATCGAGTGGGGCATTCCGCGCGACAAGATGTCGGTGATCCCCAACGGCCACCGGACCAGCCGCCCGGAGCACTGGAAGCCCGCGCACAGCGAGGCGCTCAACATCTTCGGCTATTTCGGCCAGTTCGTCGACGCCAAGGGCATAGACGTCCTGCTTCAGGCCGCGCGCACTGTGGCGGAAGGATCGGACCAGCCGGTCGAGGTCAAGATTTTCGGCGGCAACAAGAGCCACGCCAGCCCTGATTATCTCGCGCGGATCGAGCAGGCATTGACGGAGGCACCGGACAATCTCCGCGTCACCGAAATGGGTGCCTACTCGCGCGAGAATGTGTTCGACCTGATGAACAGCGTCGACTGGGTGGTCGTGCCATCGGTATGGCCGGAGACATTCGGGCTGGTGGTGTCGGAAGCGTGGGAAGCGCGCCGCCCGATCCTCGCCTCGCGCGCGGGCGGCCTCATCGAACGGATAGAGCATGGCAAAAACGGCCTCGGCTTCGCGCCGGGCAGCGTCTCCGGCCTCGCGCAACTGATGAAGATATGCATCGGCAACGCGCCGTTATGGGACTCCATCTCGGCACAGGTCGAGGACGAGATTTCGCTCGACCTCGCATGGGCGCGGCATGTCGAACTGGCGCAATCGCTGATGCTCGCCGCGCAGGAGCAGCCGAGGATCGCGCTGGCGGGATAAAAAAGAGAGGATGCCTCGGATATGAAAAGACTGGGCAGAAAATGACGACGATTTTGTATATATTGGGCTCGACTCGGTCGGGCACCTCGGCGCTGCGCAATGCGATTGCGGGCACGCGCTACAAGGGCTTTGGTGAGGGACATCTCGTCCCGATCCTGTCGGAAATCATCGCCTCCGTGCGCCGCAACGCGAAGTCCGGCCTCGGCGCCGAGGTGCCGGGGAACGGCCTGTCGAGCCTCAAGCCGGACGCCCTCATCAAGAAGCTGTTCGCCGGCTATGAGCACTATCTCTCCGATCAGCTGCACGCCACGCATATCGTCGACAAGACGCCGACGATTGCGCCGATCCTCGCGGCACCCGATCTTGCTGCCTATCACAGCAACGCGAAGTTCATCCACTGCTCGCGCCGTCATCTCGACAATATCCAGTCCAAGGTGAAGAAATTCCCGGACAAGTCGCTGGAGAACCATGCGCGGGAATGGACGGACTGCCATCAGGCATGGTTCGCCGCGCGGCAGATCCTGACGGACAGGGGGCAGGATTTTCTGGAGGTCAATTTCTACGAGATGGCGGAAGACCCATCGGGCGCCGCCGAGAAAATCGGCGCGTATCGCGGCTTCGAGGCGGAAGAAATCGCTTATGTCGAGAGCTATCTCCAGTCCCAGCGCCCGCAGGCGAACAAGGACCGCGACCTGACCAAATTCCTGAAGCTCAGCGATCTGGAATGGAGCGAGGCCGACAAGCGCCGCTTTCTGGAGATCACCGCGCATGTCGGGCGGACATTGGGCTATGGGCTGGAGCGCTATTACGAGGCGTAAGTTCGCTTCGTTGTTCGGCTGGACGAAAGGAAATTTTATCTGTTGGATTTCGCTCCAACAGGATTGTAATCTTCATCGTTATATTTCTATGTATATAGAGCTTCGATGGAGATGCCATGATACGCCGGATTCGTTCATTTCTCGCTGCGCTTGTAGCGGCCACACTTTCGATCTGCGCGCCCGCAGCCTTCGCCGCGCCGACAGGGCCGCTGGTGCTGGCCGCGGCGAGCCTGCAGGAGGCGCTTGACGCCTGCGCCGACCAATGGGCTAAGAGTGGCCACCCACGCCCGGTGATTTCCTTCGCGGCATCCTCCGCACTGGCGCGGCAGATCGAGGCCGGTGCGCCTGCCGATCTCTTCATTTCCGCCGATGAAGCGTGGATGGACTATGTCGACAAGAAAGGGCTGCTCGCGCCGCGCAGCCGCGTGTCGTTGCTCTCAAACCGCCTCGCGCTCATCGCGCCCGCATCCAGCCGGATCGCGCTGGCGATAAGGCCCGGTTTCCCGCTGGCGCGCGCGCTGGGCAACAGCAGGCTGGCGATGGCCGATCCCGACAGCGTCCCCGCCGGTAAATATGGCAAGGCGGCGCTGGAGAGCCTCGAGGTCTGGACGAGCGTCGCCGACAAGATCGCGCGGGCTGAAAATGTCCGCGCCGCGCTAGCGCTGGTCGAGCGGGGAGAAGCGCCGCTGGGCATCGTTTACACCACGGACGCCCGCGCATCTTCTAAGGTCAGGCTGGTCGGCGTCTTCCCGGCCAAGAGCCACCCGCCGATCCTCTATCCGCTCGCGCGTCTCAAGACATCGACCAACGGTGAAGCGGAAGGCTTCCGCCGCTTCCTGCTGTCCGCCAAAGCCAAGGCCATCTTCGCGCGCTATGGCTTCGCGTCAAAATAGACGCTAGGCGAGACGCGTGGACGTCTGGGACATTGTCGCGCTGTCATTGAAGGTGAGCATCGTCGCCGTGCTGCTGACGATGCCGCTCGCGTTTCTGCTCGCGTGGCTGCTGGCGCGCGGACGCTTTGCGGGCAGGATCCTGCTCGACGGCATCGTCCATCTGCCGCCGGTGCCGCCGCCGGTGGTGATCGGCTGGCTGCTGCTGCTGGCGTTCGGCAATAACGGACCGGTGGGGCGGTGGCTTTCGGACTGGTTCGGTGTCAGCGTGATGTTCCGCTGGACCGGCGCGGCGATTGCCGCCGCTGTGATGGCGCTGCCGCTGATGGTGCGGGCGATGCGCCTCTCCATCGAGGCGGTCGACCGGCGGCTGGAGGGCGCGGCGCGCACGCTCGGCGCCAGCCCTTTCCATGTGTTCCGCAGCATCACCCTGCCCCTGAGCCTGCCCGGCGTGTTTTCGGCCGCGGTATTGGGTTTCGCGCGCTCGATCGGCGAATTCGGCGCGACGATCACCTTCGTCTCCAACATCCCCGGCGAAACCCGCACGCTCCCCATCGCGATCTATTCCGCGCTACAGACCCCCGGCGGCGAGGCGACCGTGACGCGGCTTGCGCTGATCTCCGTTGCGCTCTCGCTGGGTGCGCTCATCGCATCGGAGCTGATGATGCGACGCGGCCACCGGGGGACGGAGCAGCCGCATGTCCTTTAAGGTCGATATTCACCACCGCTTTGGCGACGTTCGCATCGCCGCGCACTTCGAGGCGGGCGCAGGCATCACGGCCCTGTTCTGTCCATCACGCTCCGGCAAGACATCCATCCTCAACATGATCGCCGGGCTGATCGCGCCGGATAACGGGCGGATCGAGGTGGACGACACTATATTGTTCGACAGCGAAGCGCAGCTAAATATCCCGCCCGAACAGCGGCGGCTGGGCTATGTGTTTCAGGATACGCGGCTGTTTCCACACAAGCGCGTGCGCGCCAACCTGCTCTACGGCCATGACCTCGCGCCTCCGCAAGCCCGTTGGATGTCGCTCGATGAGGCGGTGGAGTTCCTCGGCATCGGCCATCTGCTCGATCGCTGGCCCGCGACCCTCTCGGGCGGCGAGGCGCAGCGGGTCGCCATCGGTCGCGCGCTGCTGAGCGGTTCCAAATTCCTGCTGATGGACGAGCCGCTTTCCTCGCTCGACGCCGCGCGGCGTGCGGAGATCATGACAGTGATCGAGCGCATCCGCGACGAGATGCGGCTACCCATCCCCC
>CAZLTO010000094.1:0-5649 GCA_964562475.1 uncultured Sphingobium sp.
CGGTGATGGGCTATGCGCGCGAGGCGATGATCGCGGCAGGCGCGATAACGCTTGTCCTCGCGATGCGCGAGCAGCTTCACGGCTGGTTGAGGACGCTGGGCGCGGAGGATATTCGCGCCGCCGCGCAATATGGTGCGATTGCGCTGGTGTTTCTCCCCCTGCTGCCGGACAAGGCGATGGGGCCTTATGATGCGCTCAACCCGCGCATGATCTGGCTGGTGGTGGTGTTCGTTACAGGCCTCTCGTTTGCCGGATATTGGGCGTCGAAGCGCTTTGGTGACCGCCGGGGCACTATTGCCGCCGCCGCAATCGGCGCGACCTACAGCTCCACCGCCGTGACACTGGAACTGGCGCGTAGACTGCGCAGCGGGGATGCGGACAGGGCGGCGCTCAACGCAGGCATAGCCGCAGCCACTGCGATCATGCCGATCCGTGTGCTGATCCTCTGCGCGGTGATCGCGCCTGCAGCATTGCCGGGCTTTCTGGAGGGGATCGGTGCTGCGATAGCTTTTGCGGTGCTTTATGCGCTGGCGGCGTTCTTTCTCGCCCAGCGGGATGAAGGCGACGGTGCACTGGCCAACCAGCGCAATCCGTTCGATTTCTGGCCAGCAGTGTGCTTTGCCGCGTTGGTAACAATCGTAGTGCTGCTCTCGCGCTGGGCTATAGACAATTTCGGCAACCGGGGTGTGGAGGTGCTGATCGGCATCACCGGGCTTTACGATGTCGATGCCGCGATCATCGCCGCCGCCAATCTTGCCCATGTTATCACGGACTGGCGGGCACTGGGCGTGCTATTCTCGCTGCCGATTCTGGTCAACAGCTTCATCAAGCTGGTGCTAGTGCTTGCGCTCGCCGGGGTAGGGAGGGGCTGGCGCGCCGCGTTGCCGCTGGCGGTTACGGCGCTGCTGATCGGCAGCGGGATGGTCTGGCTCAGTTTGTAATTCTCTTTTGCAGCCAAGCAGGGTAGCGAGGCCTATGGCCCGAAATAACCGCCCCGGCCTGCCCACGCGGCAGCAGATCCTCGAATTTATCGAAACCAGCAGCCAACAGGTCGGCAAGCGAGAGATCGCCAAGGCGTTCGGCCTGCACGCGCAGGACAAGATTCTCCTGAAAAGCCTGCTGAAGGATATGGCCGACGAAGGGCTGATCGACATCGGGCCGGGGAGGGCGTTTCACAAAATGGGCGGCGTGCCGCGCGTCACCGTGCTGCGCGTGGTGGAGGTCGATGGCGGGCAGGCGATAGCGGTGCCGGAGCGGTGGGAGGCGGAAGGCATCCCTCCGCCCAAGCTGCGCGTGATCGAGCGCGGCAAGAAGCATGGCGCCCTCGGTATTGGCGACCGCTTCCTCGCCCGCACTGAGGAAGCGGGAAAAGGACTCATCGCCCACCCGATGAAGAAGCTCTCCAAGGCGGAGGAGCAGCTCTTGGGCGTGGTAGAGCGGGGCGAGAATGATCGCTTCTGGCTCAAGCCGGTGGACAAGCGCATTCGCCACGCAACGCTGATTTCGGACTTGGGTGGTGCGGAGCCGGGCGACCTTGTGCTGTGCGAGGCGAGCGGGCGGCCGCCCAAGCTCACGGCGCGAGTGGCGATGGTGCTCGGCGATCCGTTCGCGCCCAAGAGCTTCAGCCTGATCGCGATCCACAAATATGGCATTCCGCATGTGTTCTCCGACTCAGTGGAGGCGGAGGCGAACACGGTCTCGGCACTACCGCTCCATGCCGACAAGCGCGAGGATTTGCGTCACCTGCCGATTGTGGCGATCGACCCGGTGGACGCACGGGATTTTGACGATGCGGTGTGGGCCGCGCCTGATGACGACCCGGCGAACAGCGGAGGCTTTCATGCCATCGTCGCCATTGCGGATGTAAGCTATTATGTCCGCCCCGGCAGCGCGCTGGACCGGGAGGCTAGGAAACGCGGCAACAGCGTCTATTTCCCGGACCTTGTCGTGCCGATGCTCCCCCATGCGCTCTCGTCCGATATGTGTTCGCTGCGCGCGGGCGAGGATCGCGCGGCGATGGCCTGCCACATGACGTTCGATGCCAAGGGTGCGATGAGGAGCTGGCGCTTTTCCCGCGCGATCATCCGTGTGGCTGCAAATATTCCCTATGAGGACGCGCAGGCCGCGATTGACGGCAAGAGGCAGCATGACCTCACAGAAGCTGCACTCAAGCCCCTCTGGACCTGTTGGCAGGTGCTCAAAAAAGCGCGCAACAAGCGCGAGCCAATGGAACTGGATCTGCCCGAACGCCGCGTGTTGCTCGATGATGCCGGGCGTATCGTCAGCGTTGCGGTGCGAGAGCGGCTGGACGCGCACATGCTGATCGAGGATTATATGATCGCCGCCAACGTCGCGGCGGCAAAGGCGCTCGAAAGCCGCAAGGCGCCGGTCATGTATCGCGTGCACGAGCCGCCTAGCCGCGAGAAGCTGGTGGCATTGAAGGAATATCTTGCCACTTACGAGATCGGCTTCGCGCTGGGGCAGGTGATCACGCCCGCGATCTTCAACCGCCTGATCGAGCGGCTTGACGGCCATGAGGCGCGGCCGATCATCATGGAGCAAATCCTGCGTAGCCAGACTCAGGCTTATTACAGCCCGCAGAACGCGGGGCATTTCGGCCTTGCGCTGGGCAGCTATGCGCATTTTACTTCACCGATCCGCCGCTATTCAGACCTTCTGGTGCATCGCTCGCTCGTAGGCGCATTCGACCTCGAAATGCCCGCGCCCAAGGGATCAGCGCTGCCGCCCGTCACCGCTTTGAGCCAAGAGGATTACAATCACATGGCGCGGGTGGGCGATCTCATCAGTCAGTGCGAGCGTCGTGCGATGGAGGCGGAGCGCGAGACGGTGGACCGCTACGTCGCCGCCTTCCTTGCCGGGCATGTCGGCGAGGTGATGAAGACGCGGATCACCGGGGTGCAGAGCTTCGGCTTCTTCGCATCAGTCGATGGGCTGGGGGGCGATGGGCTGGTGCCGGTCTCGATGCTGGGGGTGGAGCGGTTTTATTTCGACCAGGTCCACCGCGCGCTGATCGGCGAACAGACCGGCACACGCTTTCATGTGGGGCAAGAGATTGACTTGCGGCTGGCGGAGGCGGACCCGGTCGGCGGATCGCTGCGGTTCGAGTTGCCAGATGGGCCGGAATTCTCCCTGCGCGGCGGGGACAGGGGCGGGGCCGGACGCAAAGGACCGCCGCGCCCGATCCACCGCCGTGGCCGCCCGGCAAACATCCGCCATAGTGGCAGCAAGCGCGGGCCAGTGAAGCGGCGGTAATCAATGGGGTTAGTGTCCCCGATGCAAGGGCAAGGCTATGCGCCAGTGAATGGCTGCGGCGCGCAAGGCAAAGCCCGCACTAAAGCCAATGGTTGATGACCAGGGCGCTGCGACGCCAAGGGTATTGAGCAGCACATAGAGCATTGCGGAGAGCAGCGATGCGGTTACGTAAATCTCGTTCCGCACCAATACCGAGGGTGTGCCTGCCGTAATATCCCGAATGACGCCGCCGATGCAGGCGGTGGTCACGCCAGCGGCAACCGCAGGGACAGGAGAAACCCCATATTGCAGCGCCTTGCTAGCGCCATAGACAGAGTAGGCCGCCAAGCCGGCAGCGTCGAGCCATTCGAGTGCGCGGTCAGGCCACCAGCGCAAGGGAACCGCCCACACCAATACCGCGATGATGGTGCAGAGAATCACTGGCGTGGGATCATGCATCCAGAATACCGGTGCATCGATCAGCAGATCCCGCAAGGTGCCGCCGCCTGTGGCCGTGATAAGCGCAAAGAACCACGCCGCTATGAAATCGAGCCGCTTGCGCGCGGCGGCGAGAGCGCCTGATGCCGCGAAAACCGATATACCCGCGATGTTAAGCCATGCGGCGAGATTTTCGATCTGCCAGTCCATCACGCCATCAACTCAGCCGTTCCATCTCCTCGCGGCTCAACCCGCCCGGCACGATCATGATCGGGCAGGGCATCTTGCCCGCCTCGGCGCCTGTGAAGTGCGCGACGAGCGGGCCGGGCGTGCCGTTGGGTGCCGCCGCCAGCACCAGCGCGGCGATGGTCGCGTCTTCCTTCAATATTGTGCGGATGATCGGGATCGGCTCTCCGCTGCGCACGGTGATGATCGGGCGGATGCCGGATTCCTGCATCAGGGTGCCGGCAAGGCTCATCACCATCGCCTCGGCACGCTGGCGTGCTTCCTCGTCCATTGTCGCCTGCACGCCGCCCCACTGAACAAAGTCCGCAGGTGGGGTCACGGCGACGATATGCACATTGCCGCCGGTCTTCGCCGCGCGTCGCGCCGCGAAATGAATGGCCTTTTCCGCCTCCGGGCTTTCATCCATTATAACCAAATAGGTTCTCATTTGCACATCTCTCCTTATAAAATGTGCCATAATTACATTTTTTTATACAATTTCATGCAATATAGTTGACCGCCCTATCCAAGCCGCCGATGACCGTACCCAACCCGTAACATTTCAAACAGAAGGGCAGCATAGCCTATGTCGATCGAAATCAAAATGCCCGCGCTTTCCCCGACCATGGAGGAGGGCACGCTCGCCAAATGGCTGGTGAAGGAAGGCGACACGGTCAGTTCGGGTGATCTGCTCGCTGAGATCGAGACCGACAAGGCGACGATGGAGTTCGAGGCGGTCGACGAAGGCGTGATCGGCCAGATCCTGATTGCCGAAGGTTCCGAGGGAGTGAAGGTCGGCACGGTGATCGCTGTGCTGGTGGGCGAAGGTGAGACGGCGCCTGCCGCCAAGCCTGCCTCGGCTCCTGCTGCTGCGCCAGCGCCTGCGCCTGCGCCAGTCGCAGCATCCGCAACTCCGGCGCCCGTCGTTTCAGCACTAGCGCCTGTTGCGGCCCCGCAATCAACCCCTGCGGACGCGGACGTCCGCGTCAAGGCATCGCCGATCGCCCGTCGGCTTGCGAAGGCGCGTGGTATCGACATCGCGACACTCACCGGAACCGGCCCCAATGGCCGTATCGTCAAGGTGGATGTCGAGGCGGCGGCTGGTAATGCCCCTGTCGCGGCGGTCGCAGCGCCGACTCCCGTTTCAGCTCCCGCAGCTCCAGCGCCAACCCCGATAGCGGCGCAGGATTTTGGTATTCCGCACGAGATGATCAAGCTCTCCGGCATGCGCAAGACCATTGCGCGCCGCCTTACCGAGAGCAAGCAGCAGGTGCCGCATATCTATCTCACCGTGGACGTGCGCCTCGATGCGCTCCTTAAGCTGCGCACGGAGCTGAATGCCTCGCTTGCCAGCCGGGGCGTCAAGCTCTCGGTCAACGACATGCTGATCAAGGCGCTCGCCCAGTCGCTGATGATCGTGCCGGAGTGCAATGTGCAGTTCGCGGGCGACCAGATGCTGAAATTCAGCCGGGCGGATATTTCCGTGGCGGTGTCGATCCCGTCCGGGCTCATCACGCCAATCATCCAGGGCGCCAATGACAAGAGCGTGTCCGCGATCTCGACCGAGATGAGTGACCTTGCCGCGCGCGCCAAGGATGGTAAGCTCCAGCCACAGGAGTATCAGGGTGGCACGGCGAGCCTTTCTAACATGGGCATGATGGGCATCAAGCAGTTCGAGGCGGTGATCAACCCGCCGCAGGCGATGATCATGGCGATCGGCGCGGGCGAGAAGCG
>CAZLTO010000095.1:0-3513 GCA_964562475.1 uncultured Sphingobium sp.
TTGGGGCGCATCTGGGCCACCCCTGAAAACCCCAACAGCAAAAATCTTGGGGCCGCTGCTGGGGCCATCGGGCTACAAGGGCGCCTATGGCGGCCGCGGCTCGGGAAAATCCCATTTCTTCGGCGAGTTGCTGGTTGAGAGTTGCCAGGCTGAACGCGGTATGCTGGCGGTGTGCATTCGCGAGGCGCAAAGGACGCTGACACAGTCGTCCAAGCGGCTGATCGAGAGCAAGATCGCGGGTCTCGGCCTCGGCCACCAGTTCAAGGTCTTCAGCGACAAGATCGCGACGCCCGGAGACGGCGCCATCATTTTTCGGGGCCTGCAGGATCACACCGCCGAGTCGATAAAATCGCTGGAGGGATTTAGGATCGCCTGGATCGACGAGGCGCAAAACCTGAGCGCGCGAAGTTTGGCGCTGCTACGCCCGACCATTCGCGCGGCAGGATCAGAGCTGTGGGCCAGCTGGAATGCGCTGCAATTGCGCCTGATGCGCGCGCTGGAATCGCATGCGCGACGGGTTGGATGGAGTTCAGTGGTCTCGGATACCACTGCCAATCTCATCTCTGCCAACAACTTCATTCGCGCCGGCTACCGGATGTATCAGCCGCCTTATCCATGGGGTTTTCCGAACACATTGTATTGGCGAAAATCCCTCAAATAGGAGCGGGAACGTCCTGCTCCTTCCGAGATTGCGACACCCGCCCGGTGGCCTGATGGTCACCGGGCTTTTTTTGTTTTTTGGACGTCGGAGATATCCAATATTCCGCTTTCGATTGCCCCGCCAAGGTCTATAGCTCTGCTGGCCCCGCCCCTCGATGCAAGACGTGTCCCGGGGGACAGGCCGCATTAGACGATGCCCATCGTCCCGTCCGCTCCCTGGTTTGCTGCACAGCACCATCCACCTTTCAAGGCGGGGATATGGCATATGGACCGGCAGAATCTCCTCAATGCCGCACAACTGGCGTTGCTCGTCAGGCGCCATCCACGCGTGCAGCTGATTGCCACCGGGCACGCTCATCGCGCTGCTTTGACCATGTTTGCCGGGGTTCAGACTACGATCTGTCCTGCGCCCAATCACGCGGTCGATCTTGACCTGGCGCAACTGCGGCAGCCGTCGTTCAAGGTCGAGCCGCCGGCGTTTCATCTTCACAGCTGGTTTGCCGGAAAGGGCTTCGGCAGCGTGGTGACGCATCAGGTTCCGATCGGCCAATACGACGGGCCGCATCCGTTTTTCGGACCGGACGGGAAGCTGCTTTAAGGCGGGGTTACCGAGCCGTCGTCCCTGCATAGGCCGCATGAGTTGACTTTGAAACTCGGCCGGCTGCAAATGTCGGCAACGAATTTACGGAAGGAAGCATCATGGCCGACGCCTGGATTATCGACGCATGCAGAACGCCGCGAGGCATCGGCAAGGTCGGCAAGGGCGCGCTGGCAGGCATTCACCCGCAGCAGCTCGGTGCGGCGGTGTTGCGGGCGCTGGCTGACCGTACCGGGATCGATACCGCCGATGTCGAGGATATCGTGTGGGGCACCAGTTCCCAGCGCGGTCCGCAGAGCGGCGATCTCGGCCGGATGTCGGCGCTCGACGCGGGTTATGACGTCCGCACCAGCGGAGTCACGCTCGATCGTTTCTGCGGATCCGGCATCACGAGCGTCAACATGGCGGCCGCGTCCATCATGTCGGGATCCGAGGATCTGGTGATCGCGGGTGGCACCGAGATGATGTCGATGGAAGGCCGCCGTGGCGAAGGGCCGTTGATGATGGACGCTGGCAATCTTCGCCTGCGCGCCAGGCATCCGCAGTCGCATCAAGGCGTCTGCGCCGACGCCGTCGCAACGCTCGAAGGCATTACGCGGCAGGATGTCGACAGGTTGGGGTTCGAGAGCCAGCAGAAGGCGGATGCCGCCATCAAGGCCGGCTATTTCAACAGGAGCCTGGTTCCTGTTTATCGCGAAGACGGCAGCCTTGCGCTCGACCGGGAGGAGTATCCTCGACCGCAGACAACGCTCGAAGGGCTGGCCGCTCTAAAGCCCGCCTTCACGGCGGTGGCGGACTATCCGCTCGATGACAAAGGCACCACCTACCGCAACCTGATCCTGCAAAAACATCCCGACCTCGAGATCGATTTCATGCATCACGCCGGCAATTCATCCGGTGTCGTCGACGGTTCGGCGGCGATGCTGCTGGCATCGCCCACCTACGCCAAGGCTCACGGCCTGAAGCCGCGCGCACGTGTCGTTGCGATGGCAAATATGGGCGACTCGCCCACGTTGATGCTCAATGCCCCGGTCCCGGCGGCGCGCAAGGTGCTGGCCAAGGCCGGACTCACACTGGACGATATCGACCTGTTTGAAATCAACGAGGCCTTTGCGGTCGTGACCGAGAAGTTCATCAGGGATCTCGAACTCGACCGCGGCAAGGTCAATGTCAACGGCGGGTCGATTGCACTGGGCCATCCCATCGGCGCGACCGGCTCGATCTTGATCGGCACCATTCTCGACGAACTGGAGCGACGTGACCTCAGGCGCGGCCTGGTGACCATGTGCCCCGCGGGAGGTATGGCGCCCGCGATCATCATCGAACGCTTATAGCTGGCGAATGCGTGGCGCGGCTGGCGCGAACGTCGGCCGCGGTGCTCGACTACATCATTCCGCGATCACTCCAGTGTGGCCAGCTTCCGGTAGGTCGCGACCGTTTCCCGTGTCAATCGCTTTTCGCGCTTCTGGCCCAGAAATTGCCAGGGCACCCGGCCGCCCTCGCGCTCCAGAGCGACCGCGAGCGAATGGCCTCTTTCATCATCGTTCAACTGCCCGAGGGCCTTTTGCGCCTTGCGCAAGTATTTCAGCGCTGTCTGCTGCTGGGAGAATTTCCTGTTCGTAAACAGGTCTTCGAAAGATTCGATCGAGTACGACAGTTTCTTGTTCAGCAGACGCAGCCGATGCCGTTTCGCCGCGTCCATTTTCGGAAGCTTGCGGCTCTTCTTCAGCAGCTTCTCCTGCCACCGCCTCAGTTTGCGGAGGCTAAAGTCCCCAACCGGAGAAGCGCGTTTCAGCGCGGCCCGTTTGCCTCTCCTGATCGACCAAGGTCCACGCTCGATCCAGTCGGATGTGATTTTGAGCAGGCGCCGATATCTGACTGACCGGAGCGCGCGTACCAGATCTCGGTGGACTTCGGCGCGCTTCGCGGTCCAGGCCCTATAATGGGGTATTGCCCGCGGCCGGCGCTTGTCGATTTTCTTAAGCCGCTCTATCGCGACGTCCAGATCTCGCATGACGCCCAGATGGGTGTTCAGCCATTTCAATTCGGCTCTTACTCGCGTCCGCGTGGCGTCCGCAACCATCGGCGAGAAGAATAAGATGGCCGAACGCAGATGAGTCAGCGCGATGCGCATCCGGTGCAAGGCAACCGGGTCGCCTCCACAGGTCGCATCATGGTTCGCCGTCAAATCCGCCAGGTAACGGCGTGCGACTACTCGAAATGCGGTGTCGCATGGCATCGCTGCATTCAGTCGC
>CAZLTO010000095.1:3613-5596 GCA_964562475.1 uncultured Sphingobium sp.
ACGGCGTGCGACTACTCGAAATGCGGTGTCGCATGGCATCGCTGCATTCAGTCGCGGGGCTGAATCACGGCGTTGTTGCGCCCGGTCGGCTGGGGCGGCGGCTGGATTGCCTGATTTTGGCGAAAGCGGCATGCTGTTTCTTGCTATCGGTCCTGAGCCGCCTCACCTGTAGCGATCCAAGTTCGGCAGTGTTCCAGAATTTGCTCCGGTGTTCCAGATCAGGGCGTCGACTGCATCTTCGCACACGCCTGTTTCTCCCGAAGGGAAGCATATCGCGGATAGAGCCATGCATACGGCACCGAGCACGCGTTCCCTTGACCTCAATCAAATGCATGCCGAAGGGATTATCTATCAGTTTGAAGTTCTTGTTGTTTTGATGAAAAGCAACGATAGATGCGCACGATCGCCCGTCGCCTGTGCGCTGGTGCGGCCAAAACAGTCATCGCGCGGCCACAGGGCTGGGTTATGATGCCGCATCGGCCCGCCCGGTCACGCGTACGAGCGTGCGCTTCCCAACCCACAGGCCGGCGCGAGCCGGGCAATTGAACCAATGTCAACCTATCGTTTGCATAATGTGCTTTCGCCCCGTTCGGTCGCGCTGGTCGGGGCCAGTCCGCGACGAGCATCGGTCGGGCGCGCCATTCTTGAGAATATTCGCAAAGCGGGATTCCAGGGGGAAGTCGGGCTCGTGAATCCACGCTATGCCGAAATCGGCGGTGTTCGGAGCGTCGGCAGTTTGAGTAAACTGCCGTTCGTACCTGAACTCGTGGTGATCACGGCGCCGGTGCCGGCCATCGTGGGCCTGGTTGATGAAGCAGGAAGGCTGGGTGCGGCGGGCGCCTTGATTATCACCGCTGGGCTTGGGCATGGTGCGGGGTCGCTTGCGGAGGCGGTCGAACGCGCAGCTCACAAGTATGGAATGAGGTTGATAGGGCCCAATTGTCTTGGCGTCATGATGCCGGGCGCAAGCCTCAATGCCAGCTTTTCCGCGCACATGCCGGGCCCGGGAAGTCTGGCGCTGATCTCCCAGTCCGGCGCCATTGCCGCCGGGATGGTGGATTGGGCGGCGCAGCGCGCGGTGGGCTTTTCCGGAATTGTCTCCATCGGCGACCAACTCGATGTCGATATCGGCGATCTGCTGGATTATTTCGCGATGGACGGCAAGACGAGAGCGATTCTGCTCTATGTCGAAGCGATCAAGGACGCCAGCAAGTTTATGTCCGCGGCGCGCGCCGCCGCCAGGATCAAGCCTGTTGTGGTCGTTAAATCCGGCCGCTTGGCGCAAGGCGCGAAGGCGGCTGCGACCCACACCGGCGCACTGGCCGGGTCGGATGCGGTCTACGATGCTGCGTTCCGTCGCGCCGGCATCTTGCGGGTATCCGACCTGCGCGAGTTGTTCGATTGCGCCGAGACGCTGGGCCGCCTCGAATCACCGCCGGGCAAGCGATTGGCGATCCTGACCAATGGCGGTGGCATCGGGGTTCTGGCGGTCGACAGGCTTGTCGATTTGGGAGGAATTCCAGCTACAATCGGCCCTGAGATCAGGCAGAAGCTCGACGCAGTATTGCCCTCGACATGGTCCGGCTCGAATCCCGTCGACATCGTTGGCGACGCCGGCCCCGAGCGTTACGCAGCAGCGCTCGAGCTGCTGCTGGCCGATGCGAGCAATGACGCCGTCCTGGTCATGAACGTCCAGACCGCGATCGCTTCGGCTGACGACATCGCCGCTACCGTAACCGCAGTGGTCGGCAAGTACCGTGAGAAATATCGCCGCTCGGCCAAGCCGGTGCTTGCGGTCTGGGTCGGAGCGCACCAGAACATCGGCGACCTCCTGAGCGGCGCCGGGATTCCCAATTACCCTACCGAGGATGACGCGGTGCGCGGCTTCATGCACCTTGTGAAGCATCGCGAGGTCGTGACCGCGCTGGCGCAGGTCCCGCCTGCCATGCCAAGCGAGTTCGCGCCCGATAGCGCGGCCGCTCG
>CAZLTO010000096.1:0-5585 GCA_964562475.1 uncultured Sphingobium sp.
GGGCGCAGGACAGGCCGCCATGGCCGGAGCCAGTCGCCGTCCAGCCGACGTATCCGCCGGCGCGGGTGACTGCTCCCGGGGCGATGCACGTGACATGGGTGGGCCATGCAACGGTGCTGGTGCAGGCAGCGGGCCTCAATTTCCTCACCGATCCGATATGGTCCGACACGGCGGGGCCATTGGGCTTTGGCCCGCGCAGAGTAGCGCAGCCGGGCGTGCGGTTCGAGGATCTGCCGAAGATCGACATCGTCGTCGTCAGCCACAATCATTACGACCATATGGACCTGCCGACGCTCAAGCGGCTCTGGGAGCGGGACCGGCCCTTGATCGTCACCTCGCTCGGCAATGACACGATCTTGCGCGGCGCGGGGGTGGAGGCGCAGGCGCTCGACTGGGGCGGTGTGGCGACGCGCGGTGGGGCGAAGGTGCATGTGGTGCGCAATCATCATTGGTCGAGCCGCTGGGGGCGGGACCGGAACCGGGCCTTGTGGTCCGCCTTCCTGATCGAGACGCGCGCGGGCACTATCTTCTTCGCGGGCGATACCGGCGCGGGCGATCTCAAATGGACCGATGAGGCGCGGCGTTACGGCCCGGTAAGGCTGGCGCTGATCCCGATCGGCGCGTTCCGTTTCTATCCGGGCCAGATGGAGACCGGCTCGCATATCGGGCCGGAGCAGGCGGTGGAGGTGTTTCTGCGTCTGGGTGCGGCCCAGGCGATCCCGATCCACTGGGGCACCTTCCGCCTCTCGAACGAAGCCTATGACACTCCGCCCAGGATGCTGGCGATCTACGCGCGCTGTGCGGGACTGAACGCCGAGGCCTTCCGCGCGCGGCGGATCGGGGAGCAGATGGATGTCGCGGCGGATGCGCTGACGCCTGCCGTGCCCGATGCGCAAGCGTTGGTGGACTGCAAGCCGGGCTCGCAGGCACTCAACGCGCTGAAATAGGAGGCGAGTTCAGCCCTTTTCCTTGCCCGTACAGGGGCCGGTGCGCCGCGCGTCCATTGTGGCGGACATGGTCATCGCCGCCATCGGATCCTTGCCCGATGCACTGGTGTTCACATCGAGATGATAGCTCTCCGGCCCATATTTGCCGTTCATCTTCATGATTTGCGTCCCGCCCTCGGACGAACAGCGCATCACCGCGGAGATGACACCGCCGCCCATGCTGAAGCTGTCATAGCGGCAGCTTTTATCGGCCTCGCCGGAGAAGAAGTCCTCTTTGGGCTTCTTGGCTTCTTCGGGCGTGACGCAGCTGTCGAATGTCTTGGGCTTGGCGGTCATGGTCTTCATGCGCGCGGCCATTTCCGGCGGCATGCCGGGGATGCTCATGTCATGGATCGTCATGGTCGCCTCCCAGCGGCCCGGCGAGATGAACTGTTCGCTCGCCTGCGCCGCAGCGACTTTCTCGGCGACTTCGGTGGGCGTAGCATTGGTCGCCGTAACCGTTTTCTCGCCGCAGCCTGATAATGCCACTGCCGCTCCACACAGGATAGTTGCCGCTGCTCGCATGATCCCTCTCCCCCTGATGTCGTGACGACAGCATCCCACATCCTGCCAGAATGTCCATGCGGAAATAAGCGGATCTACCGCACCGGGATCACGAACCTGGGCGGCAGCGTGAACAGGCTGCGGAAGCGCTCCGCTGTTGCCATGTCGCCGCTGATCCGCAGTGCACCGGCCGCTTCCAGCCCGGCATAAGGCACGCCGCCATAGACATAAGCGCCCAAGGCTTCCGGCTGCCCCTCGAACAACAAGTCCGCGCCAGCCGGGTCGCCCTGCGCAACCGTGAAACCGTTGGCGTCGAGATGACCGCGATAGCCATCCTCGCCGAAGCGGAAACCAAGGGAAAAGTTCATGGCGCCGATGCGGGAGCGGTCGATCATCGTGCGGAACGAGAGCAGGATCGAGACGCCGCTTATGGGGAGCGTCGGGTCATGCCCCGGTGAGCGCGCCGCCCAGCGGCCCAGCTCCTGCACGATCACCTCCGCCTCATAGCCCCATTCGGTCAGTTCATAGACCTGCACCGAGGCGGGGGGCGGCAGCTTGCGGCGGATCAGCACGCCGCGCTCCTCCAGTTCACCGAGGCGCTGGCTCAGCACATTGGCGCTCAAACCGGGCAGGTCGTCGCGCAGGTCACTGAAACGACGCGGACCGAGCATAAGCTCGCGCACCACGAACAGCGCCCAGCGCTCGCCGAGCAGCTCCAAGCCATGCGCCATGCCGCAGGCGTCATGGAAACGGCGCTTTTCAGATGATTTGCGACTGTAAGTTATTTTTTCTAACCTCATAGTTGCAAAATATAATTTCTATGGCAGGCTCTGTCAATACCGAGTCGGGCCGTTTTGCCTAGAGGAGAGATATCATGTCCTATATCGACGGTTTCGTAATTGCCGTGCCGACAGCGAACAGGCAGGCGTTCATCGACCACGCGCGCGATATCGACCCGATGTTTATCGAGATGGGCGCGCTGCGCATCTGGGAATGCTGGGGCGACGATGTGCCGGATGGCAAGGTGACGGATTTCCGCCGCTCGGTGCAGGCAGAGGATGGCGAAACGGTCTGCTTTTCGTGGATCGAGTGGCCGGACAAGGCGACGCGCGATGCAGCCTTTGCAAAAATGCACGAATTGATGGAGACTGACGAACGGTTCGATCCGAAGAAGAACACGCCGCCTTTTGACGGCAAGCGGATGATCTATGGCGGGTTTGTGCCCGTGGTCCAGATCGGGAAATGACAGGAGAGGCGAGATGGCGAACAAGCATGGCGATTTCATCTGGTATGAACTGCTGACCGGCGATGCCGACGCGGCGCAGGCTTTCTATGGCTCGGTGCTGGAGTGGACCTTCGGCGATAGTGGAATGCCGGGCATGGACTATCGCATCATCAATGCACCCGAGTACAGCGTCGGCGGGCTGATGGCGATCACGCCTGATATGGCCGCGAATGGCGCGCGCCCGACATGGCTCGGCTATGTCGCGGTCAACGATGTCGATGATTGTGTGACAAGCATCGAGCATGGCGGCGGCAAGACGCTGATGCCCGCGATGGATATTCCGAATGTAGGCCGGATCGCGATGGTGACGGACCCACAGGGCGCGCCTTTCTATGTGATGAGGCCCGCCCATATGGAGGGCGAGAGTTTCGCCTTTGCTTATGACAAGCCGCTTATCGGCCATTGCGCGTGGAACGAGCTGATCACTTCGGATCAGGCGGCGGCGTGGCATTTCTATGGCATGCGCTTCGGCTGGGTGAAGGATGGCGCGATGGATATGGGGCCGATGGGCCAATATGAGTTCATCCGCCATGGCGCGATGCTCGGCGCGATCATGAAGGGCACGGCGGAGATGGGTCCGCCGCACTGGAACCAGTATTTCCGCGTGGCGGACATCGATGCGGCGAAGCAGGCGGTCGAGGCCGGCGGCGGGACAGTGGTGAGCGGGCCGATGGAAATTCCCGGCGGCGATTATGCGATGAACGGGATCGATCCGCAGGGCGCGCATTTCGGCCTTGTTGGCGCCCGGAAATAGGAGCTGAACATGGCAGAGAAGGTGAAAAACCGGGTGTGCCTCTGGTATGAGAACGATGCCGAGGCCGCGGCGCGCTTCTATGCTGACAATATTCCCAACAGCAGCGTGGGCGAAGTGTATCGCGCGCCGGGGGATTATCCGGCGGGCAAGGAAGGCACTGTCATCACCGTCAATTTCACGGTCGCGGGCATCCCGTGCATGGGCCTCAATGGCGGACCCCAATTCAGGCACAGCGAGGCGTTCTCGTTCCAGATCATGACCGAGGATCAGGAAGAGACCGACCGGCTGTGGAACGCCATTGTCGGCAATAATGGTACGGAGAGCGAATGCGGCTGGTGCAAGGATAAATGGGGCATCAGCTGGCAGATCACCCCGCGGGTGTTGATGGAGGCGCTCGGCAACCCGGACCGGGCGGCATCGAAGCGCGCGTTCGAGGCGATGATGACCATGCGCAAGATCGACATCGCGGCCATCGAGGCGGCGCTGGCCGGGAATGCGCCCGCCGATGCTTGAGCTTTTTGCGCACCCGTTCTCGTCCTATTGCTGGAAGGCGCTGATCGCGCTCTATGAGCGGGAGATCGCTTTTGAATACCGCATGCTGGATGGCGAGCACCCCGAGAATTTCGCGCGGCTCAAGGCGGCATGGCCGGTCGGCAAGTTTCCGGTGCTGTTTGTGGATGGCGCGCCGGTGATCGAAAGCTCGATCATCATCGAGACGCTGGACGACCCGCGCTATGGCGCCACACCGAAGCTGATCCCCGAAGATGCGGCTGACGCGCTCAACGTGCGCTTCATGGACCGGGTGTTCGACAATCATGTGATGGGGCGGATGCAGGCGGTGGTCGATGACTATATCGCCGATGGCCCCAATGCCTGCGGCCCGCGTATCGACAAGGCGAAGGCGGCGCTCGATATGATCTACGACTGGCTGGAGGCGCGGCTGGGTATGGAGGGCTGGGCCTGCGGTGATCGCTTCACAATGGCGGATTGCGCGGCGGCGCCGTCGCTGTTTTACGCGGACTGGGTGCACGAGATTGGCGCGGCACGACCCCGTCTCAGCGCTTATCGCGCGCGGCTGCTCGCGCGGCCTTCGGTCAGCCGCTGCGTCGAGGATGCGCGGCCCTATCGCGGCTATTTTCCGCTCGGCGCGCCAGACAGGGACTGACCTCATGCCCGTATCGCTCAATCATACCATCGTCTGGTGCCGCGACAAGCAGCGATCTTCCGCGTTCCTCACCGATATTCTCGGCCTGCCGCCCGCCAGTCCGATGTTTCGTTTCATGGTCGTGCCGCTGGCGAATGGCGTCAGCCTCGATTTCTGTGAACAGGAAGGGCCGATCGCCAGCCAGCACTACGCCTTTCATGTCAGCGAGGCGGAGTTCGATCATGGCTTTGCGCGGATCAAGGCGCTTGGGCTTCCCTATTGGGTCGATCCCGGCCAAACGCAGCCCGGCCAGATCAACCGCCGCTTCGGCGGGCGTGGCCTCTATTTCGACGACCCGGACGGCCATTCTCTCGAACTGATGACGCGCATAACCAACGAGGAGCCAGTATGACCCAGCCAGAAATGCACGAACTGGGCGTGGATATTTTCATCGAAGCGCCGCCGCAGAAGGTGTGGGACATTATGACCGGCCAGATGGAGGCGTGGTGGTGTCCGAAGCCGTGGCGCACCGAGATCATCGAGCAGGACTGGCGGGCGGGTGGGCGTGCGGCGATGGTGTTGCGCGGGCCGAACGAGGGCGAGGAGCATGTGCTTGAGGGCACGTTTCTTGAGGTGACTCCCGGCGTGCGCTTCGTCTCGACCGATGCTGTATCTACAGGCGGCGGCGCGGGCAACTGGACTCCGCAGACGCCGTTTATGATCGGCATCTGGGAAGTGCAACCCGAAGGCTCCGGCACCCGCTATACCGCCCGCGCGCGGCACTGGACGGCGGAGGCGAGCAAGCAGCATGCCGACATGGGCTTTACCGACGGCTGGCAGGCCTGCGCGCAACAGTTGAAGGAACTGGTCGAGGGGCAGTAATTTTTCTCTCGACTCCCACCCCTCGCGCCC
>CAZLTO010000097.1:0-5573 GCA_964562475.1 uncultured Sphingobium sp.
CCGGTTCCTTCTGCGGAAGCCCGGCTTTCATGGGGAACTCTGTCTTCGGCAGGAAGACGGTCGATCTGTAGTCGCGCTGTTCGGTCATGACCGGCCGCCGTTAGAGGAAAGTCGTTAAGGATGAAAGTGGGCGCGGCATCGTAAGGCGCACCGTGCACCGTTAAGAATTCAGGGGGCGAGAACTTCGAGTCTTACCCGCGCTTCGTCGCAATCGCGCGCGATCTGCGCTTGCAGCGCGTCGAGGCTTTCAAGCTTCGCCTCGGGGCGGATATAGCCGATCAGTTGCACCTCGATGCTCTGGTCATAGAGGTCGCCCGAGAAATCGAAGAAATAGGCTTCGAGCAGTTCCACCGGCGGATCGAACATCGGGCGGATGCCGAGATTGGCGACGCCATCGACGATGCGCCCGTCTGGCAGGCGACCGCGCACCGCATAGACGCCATAGACCGGGCGGAGATAGCTGCCGAGGACGATATTGGCGGTGTGGAAGTCTATCGTGCGCCCGAGCTTCGCACCATGCTGCACCACGCCTTGAATCGCGAAGGGCCGGGTGAGGAGGCGGGCGGCGGCGGCGCAATCGCCGGATCGCAGCGCGGCGCGGATGCGGCTGGAGGAGACAATCTCGTCGCCTTCGTCCGCCACCGGGGCGACGGCCTCGCAGCGCAGACCGAGCGGCGCGCCCAGTTCTTTTAGCCGTGCGACATTCCCGCTGCGGCCCTTGCCGAAGGTGAAATCCTCACCGGTCACGACGCCCGCCGCGCCGAAGTCATCGACCAGCATGGCGACGAATTCCTCCGCGCTCTTGCTCGCAAGATCGGCGGTGAAATGAAACACCAGCATCGCGTCCGCTCCGGCCTCGCCAAACAGGCGTTCGCGTTGATCGAGCGTGGTCAGCCGGAACGGCGGGGTATCGGGCCTGAACAGCCGCATCGGGTGCGGATCGAAGGTGGCGACGATGGCGGGGCGGCCTTCTGCGCGCGCCCATGCGATGGCGCGGTTTACCACCGCCTGATGGCCGAGGTGGAAGCCATCGAAATTGCCGAGCGCGAGGATCGCGCCGCGCATAGGGGCGGGAACGGGCGCGCCGTCGTCGAGGCGGACGATGGACGCCTTGGGATCAGCCACCGCGCTTCCTCAAGGTGACGAAGCTGTAGGCGGGGCGGGCGCCCTCGGCGGCGTGATCCTCGCGCGCGGTTTCGGCCCAGGTCGCGCGGTCGGGCATGTCGATATGCGTATCGCCCTCCGCCGCGATATGGACTTGCGTGAGCTCGATCCGGTCCGCGAGATCGAGAAACTGGCGATAGATGTCCGCGCCGCCGATCACCGAGATATGCGGCGCGTTGGCGAGGTTGAGCGCCTCGTCGACCGTGGCGGCGACCTCGGCGCCGTCCTCCTGCCAGTCAGGATCGCGGGTGAGGACGATGTGGCGACGCCCATCGAGCAGGCCGGGCAGGCTCTCGAAGGTCTTCCTCCCCATGATCATCGGCGTGCCTTGCGTCAGCGCCTTGAAGTGGCGCAGGTCAGCGGGGAGATGCCAGGGCAGGCGGCCGTTGTGGCCGATCACGCCATTGTCCGCGTGGGCGATGATGAGGACGATTTCCGGGTGGTTCATGGCGCGCTCGTCCTATAACTCCAGCCGGGTGACATGGCCCATCTTGCGACCCGGACGCGCGCCATGCTTGCCGTAGAGATGCAGATGATTGGCGGGGTCGGCAAGGATTTCCCGCCACTGGTGCGCCTGTTCGCCGATGAGGTTGCGCATCTGGACGCCGCGCGCCGCGAGCGCGGTATCGCCAAGCGGAAGCCCGCAGATGGCGCGGATGTGGTTCTCGAACTGGCTGGTGAGCGCGCCCTCGATCGTCCAGTGCCCGCTGTTGTGGACGCGCGGCGCCATCTCGTTGAACACCGGGCCGGTGGCGGTAGCAAAGAATTCGAGGGTAAGCACGCCGACATAATCGAGCCTGTCCGCCACTTTTCGGGCGAGCGCGCGGGCGGCGTCGGTCTGATCGAGAATCAGCGCGGGCGCGGGCAGGGTGGAGGTTGAGAGGATGCCGTCGACATGCACATTTTGGGGTGAGTCCCAGAAGCGGATGTCGCCATCCGCGCCGCGCACGAGGATGACGGAGAATTCGGCCTCGAAGCTGACGAAGCCTTCCAGGATGCAGGGCTGGGCTTTTACCGCGTCCCATGCGGCGGGCGCTTCATCCGCCGCGCCGGTGAGGCGCACCTGTCCCTTGCCGTCATAGCCGAAGCGGTTGGTCTTGAGGATCGCGGGCGTGCCGATCCGCGCGATGGCCGCCTCCAGATCGGCAAGGCTGTTCACCGCCGCGAACGGTGCGGTCGCGCCGCCCAGCTCCGCAACGAAGCTCTTTTCCCTGAGCCGGTCTTGCGCGATGCGCAGCGCGTTCACATTGGGCCGCACCAGACCGTGGTGGCTCAGCGTCTCGATCGCGCCGCCATCGATATTCTCGAACTCGTAGCTGAGCACATCGGCCGCATCGGCGAAGCCGCCCAGCCGCGCCGCATCCTCATAGGCGCCCTGCGTCCACTCAGCGCATGTGTCGCTCGCGGGGCCGCTTTCTTCCGGCGCGTAGACATGTGCGCGATACCCGAGCTGAGCCGCCGCAACGCCCAGCATCCGGCCCAGCTGGCCGCCGCCGATAATGCCGATCGTCGATCCCGGAGGTAATGGATTCATTCCGGCTCCTGCGCCACGTCTGCGGTCTGCTTGGCGCGCCATGCGTCGAGCCGCGCGGCCAGCGCCTCGTCTGTGGTGGCGAGCATCGCGGCGGCGAGCAGGGCGGCGTTGACCGCGCCCGCCTTGCCGATAGCGAGCGTGCCGACGGGAACACCGGCGGGCATCTGGACGATCGAAAGCAGGCTGTCCATGCCCGAAAGCGCCTTGGATTCGACCGGCACGCCGAGCACCGGCAGACGGGTCATGCTCGCGGCCATGCCGGGGAGGTGCGCCGCGCCGCCCGCGCCCGCGATAATCGCCTTCAAGCCGCGCCCTACCGCGCCGGTGGCGTAATCATAGAGCCGTTGCGGGGTGCGGTGCGCGGAGACGACCTTGCACTCGTGCGGCACCTCGAGCGCCGTCAGGGTCTCGCTCACATGGCGCATCGTCTCCCAGTCAGACCGGCTGCCCATGATGACGCCGATAATGGGTAACTGCTGCTGGGTGCCCGGCCCCATATTGTCTGGCCCCGTCATGTGCTCTGCCTTCTCCCTGTAGAGCTTCAACGCCTTAACCAGCCAGACGGCGGGGGGCAATGCCCAACATGCATTCCTTTCTACGGATGTCGCTATTCACCTATCCGTAAGGTGAGATGCGCGATTATGCTCAGCACGTTGATTCTGCACTGCATAAGAGCAGGGTCAGCATATGGACCAAATTCCGAGGGATTGAGGGTATATGGCTGATCGCGGCCGTAAGCTATCGGCATCGCACGACGAGCACCCGGCGTCTTCGGCTGGTGAGGCCGATCTCTCCGCCGCCGTCATCGACGAGCTGAAGGCCGAGGTCGCGTCCCTGCGCCGGGAAATCCGGCTGCTGCGCATCGCCAATCAGGAGCTGGAGCGCGTCGCGATCTGCGATACGCTCACCCCGCTGTTCAACCGGCGCCATTTCCTGACGGCGCTCTATGAGCGCATCAGCCGCGCCAGGCGTTATGGCGCGAGCTCTGCCGTGCTGTTTATCGACATCAACCGCTTGAAGCAGATCAACGACGAGTTCGGGCACAGCGCGGGCGATTTTGCGCTGGTTCATGCCGCCCAGCTGGTGCAGGCGCATATTCGCGCCACGGACGTTGCCGCGCGGCTTGGGGGCGATGAGTTCGCCGTCATCCTCGAGGAGGTGGACGAGGCGCAGACGCAGGCAAAGGCCGAGCAGATCGACGCGGTGCTGCGTTCGGCCAAGTGCCTTTACGGAGCCGATGAGCTGCCGATGTCGGCGTCTATCGGCTGGACGATGGTGCTGCCGCACGACACCACCGACGCGCTGATCGAGCGCGCCGACGCCCATATGTATGCGCGCAAGCGTGCGTCTTATGCTGCGGATGCCTGTGGCAAGAAGGATGGCCAGGCGGCTTAAGCTGCTCGTAACAGCTTACGGCCCAGCAGATCGAGCATCGCCATTGCTGTGAGCGACAGCGCGAACAACGGCAGCGTCAGGAAGAAGAAACCGCCAATTAGCAATATGCCTGTGCTTTTGACGGAGTGCTGTGGTTTGGGCGGGGCGGCGAGCTTGCCTTTGGGTCTCCTCCGCCACCACAGGATGAAGCCGGTGACGGACATCATCACCAGCATCAGCGCGGTCACGAGGCCGATGAGCTGGTTGACCCAGCCGAACAGCGCGCCCTCATGCCAGGCGACGCCATAGCCGACCACGCGGTCGATCACATGCTTGCCAGCAAAGATTTCGCGGGAGAGTTCCTTGCCCGTCGCCGCGTCGTAGCGAATACTGACGCGCAAGGGGCGGTCCTGCGTATCGGAGCGTACGGTCCATTGCGGCGCAGCCTTTGCCCCGAACGCCTGTGGCGCGCCAGGCGGGGTGACAATGACGGGAAAAGGAAGATGCTCTGCCGCCGCCTTGGCGACGATCGTATCAAGCGCATCCGTCATGTGCATATTGTGAGACGCATGACCCATGCCAGCCATCATCGCCCTATGGTCATGCTCGGCATGTTCGCCCGCATCCGGCGCGCGGCCTCCAATCGTCCAGTCCTGCGCGCCCTTGACCCAGCCCATCTGCGCGCGCACCGCCTTGAAGCCGCTGCCCCACACATCGGCCCACGGCAGGCCGGTGACGAGCAGGATCATCGCAAGGCCGGAGACCCAGAAGCCGGTGACGGCGTGCAGATCCCGCCACAATGCCTTGCCGCCGCGTGGATATAAGACGCCAGCAAGTCCCCTGTTGCCATTTTGCCCTTTGGGCCACCACAGGTATAATCCGGTCGCGATCATCACGATCGCCCAACTCGCCGCCATCTCGACGATCCAGCTTCCCCTCGGGCCGAGCAACAGTTGCCCATGAATGTCATGGTCTATCGCCATGATGCGCTTTTCCGGGTCGATCGAGCCGAGCACATCGCCCTGCGGGGAGACGAACACGTCGCGCATATCCTTGCCGCCGGGCAGCGCGAGGTGGATCATCGCGGCGTCGCCAGGGCGCTCGGGCAGGCGGTAGCTGTGAAACATCGCTTGCGGAAAGGCGGCGAGCGCGGCGTTGCGCTGCGCCGATGGCGCGACCGCGCCCTCTATAGGCAGCCCCTGAAAGGCGCGCTCCTCCCAGCGCTCGACCTGCGGCTTGAACAGATAGAGCGCGCCGGTGAGCGCGAGGATCAGCACCATCGGCATCACGAACAGTCCGGCATAGAAATGCCAGCGCCAGATGGTGCGATAGAGCGCGGTCTTTTCCATGATTTACAGCCTCCAGCCCGCCTCTAGCAGGAATGTGCGCTGCGGATAGGGGTGATCGACCCAGGCGCAGTCGTTGGTGAATTTGTCGAACCCTGCCGGAAGCTGCATGTTCGCGTTTACCACCCACGTTAGGCGAGCAGCGAGCGCGGCGC
>CAZLTO010000098.1:0-5532 GCA_964562475.1 uncultured Sphingobium sp.
AAACCCAGCGCGATCTCGGCGCCGGGGGAATATCCGGCAAGTGCTATCACTACGGCCACCGCAAGCCCGCAGGCTACGACCTGTGTCAGACCAAAGCCGAGGATTTCCTGCTTCATCCGCCACAAGCGCGACGGATTCAGTTCAAGGCCGACTATGAACAGGAGCAGGGTGATGCCCAGCTCGGCGATACCCATCTTGGCGTGGGCGTCACCCACAAGGCCCAGCACTCTTGGCCCCACAATAATGCCTGCAATCAGGTATCCCAGCGTCGCCCCGAGGCCAAGCCTGCGAAACAGCAGAACGAAACCAAGCGCGAAGCCGAGCAGAAGCACGCCTTCACCCAACAGACTAGGCTGCACTGCTTCATGCATCAGACGCGGATCTCCGACTCATAACAGCAACAGTCCATCCAGATTGAGTGGGCATGCGCCTGCTTATTCCATCGTCCGGTTTTCCGGGAAAGGGATGAACTCCTCATTGTCGACATCAGGGAGCTTCATGCGTCCCTGCATCCAGTCTTCCTTGGCCTGCAAGAGACGATCCTTGCGCGACGAGACGAAGTTCCACAGCATGAAGCGCTCGCCGATCGGCTCTCCGCCCAAAGCCATCACGACCGAGGGTGCGAGCGCGCTGACCGACGCGCTGCCCCCGGATGACAGAACTGCCATCTGCCCCGCGCGCAATTCTCTGCCGTCGACCGTAATCGCCCCCGAGGCACAATACATCGCCCGTTCGGGATATTCATCGCTGATCGTCCGGCGCGCGCCAGCATTCATCTGCCAGTGCATGTAGAACTGGGGCGAATGAACGGGCACAGCCGCGCGCATCCCCTCCGCCGTTCCCGCGATCAGCCGCCCTTTGAGGCCGGGCTCGCTCCATGTCGGCAGGCCTTCTCCAGCCACATGGTGAAACGACGGCGACGTTTCTTCATGCTCATCGGGCAACGCTACCCATGCCTGGATGCCATGCATATGCGCGCCCTGCGCGCGGGCATGATCGAAGCGCTCGGAATGGGTGATGCCGCTGCCCGAGACCATCCAGTTCACTTCGCCGGGGCGAATTTCCTGCGTGAACCCCAGACTGTCGCGATGGGTGATCGCACCGTCGTAGAGATAGGTTACGGTCGCGAGGCCGATATGCGGATGCGGTCGCACGTCGAGAGTCTGAGGCAGGCCAGGGGCGAGATCGACCGGCCCCAGATGATCGAAAAAGATATAAGGCCCGACCATGCGCCGGGCGTGGAAGGGCAAGACCCTTCCCACGGTGAGGCCACCACCAAGATCGTGACTGCGTTTGTCGATGATATGTTCGATCATGAATCACGGCCTCCTGCAGGATGGCCCATATTAGGCCATGAACAGCGCTACCTCCAATGCTTATACAGTGCTATGGTAGCGCACAGCCCCGCGCAAATCATCTGTGCTATCGCTACTCAGTCAGTGTCAGGCTCAGTAACTCCAATAGGTGATCCAGGGGATCTGCGCTTCGCTGACGCGAAAGCGATCGCCAGCATGAGATAGGGCACCAGCCATATGAGCCGCGCCTGATAGCGGGCCGCCACGCCGGAAAATATCGCGCATACCGCTGCATTGACAAGCAGCCCCGCCACCAGCGTCGACACTACTGCGCGTTCAGTCATCGTCATGGAGCGCCACAACCGGATCGCTCCCGCCATCGCCACCACAAGCGTAACTGCGTTTATCCAGTCCAGCCATCGATAAAGCCTTGGAATACCTCCCGTTCCCGGGTTCGCCAGCGCAACATCTCCTTTCCCATCGCGGACGACGTTGCTGCCATATTTCAGATAATCCAGGCGGAACGTCACAAACTGCAACGGCATATCGCGGAATATGAAATAGGCCTGCTGCGCGGGATAGCGCAGTGTAGAACGGATCAATATCTCCCATTCCTCGGCGCGAACGCGATCAAGCTGCCGCGGGCTCGCCCGAACGACCACATTGTCCGGCGCCCACAATATCTCATAGGCAGTGGCAGGAATGTGTCTGCCATATATTTCGCACATGGCATAGGCTTTGGTATTACGGCAGCTATCCTGGAGATACCAACGCGCCGGTCCATTCTCGATAGCGCGGGCAAGGGCGAGCGGGTGGCGTTTGGGCGCAAAACCAGCCTTGCCAAAACCCACCAACCCGGCCGCCACAACCAGCAGAAGTCCCAGAACCGCCGGTATCCAGAGCACTCGAGCAGCCGTAGCGAATTTGCCCGACCGTCTGGTACGAAACAGCAGGAGTCCTATGCTCGCCACCAGCGCTGTGCCGACAGCCAGCGGTGGATGGCTATCATGCACGGCGACACTGAAAATGCCCAGCAGCAGCAGCAGCAACCGCATCGGCCAACTGAACCGAGCCCAATAGAAAGGGACTATCATCATAATGCCCAGCAGGATCGCCGCGAAACAATCCGGAATGATGAACATCGTGATCGGCGCCAATGTGGTCATGAACGTCGTCACAAATGCCATCGCCACGAAGCCGATCCATGAAGGACCGACAATTGCCTCGAACAAGGCCGTGAAAACCAGCCCGACGCACAGCGCCTGAAAGATCGCCATATATCCCATGCTGAGATCAGGCCCGCTGAATATATATCCGGCAACGCTGTAGAGGATCGAGCGTGCCACCTTGGTTTCATCACCGTCCCCGACTACAGCTGCCGCTGCACCGCCATGCTGACGGGCGCGGGGTTCAGGAACCGCTGGGGTCAGATGCAGTTTCTCGAGCGCAAAGCTGGCCGCGCGCTCTCCGCCCTTCTGATAGGCCGCACTGTCCACCATATAAGCGGGCCTACCGAATATCAGCAGCGGCCAGAGCAACAGCAGGGCGAAAAGCAGGCTGCGCGCAACATAGTCCCGGTTGATTGCCACCAATCGCATCAAGGTTTTCCTGCAAAACTCTCTAGCACGAGATCGCGTGCATATGTCCAACATCTCGTTACGATTGTCAGTAAAATAGGTTCTTGTGTTTAATATGTATCAAAAATACACAAGATGGATCAGCCATTCCCAGTATTAGCTTTTATTTTTTTCGGATACCAATACTATGCGACTGGAATAATGGCTGTCATCTCCAGTCTATCGCAGGATCTTGCCGCTGCATGTTAAATAATTGGGACGATTTCCCGGATGGAGACAAGCAACATAAGCAGTATCATGCCTGCGCACAACATCGCAAAGGATCGGTTCGTTGAGGTTGCTGGTTACAGGAAGCAGCGGGCTTGTGGGGCGCGAACTCGTGCACCGGCTTCGGGACTTGGGCCACCATATCGTACCCTTCGACCTGACCACCGAGGCAGGAGGAGCTCCGCAAGATATTCGTGACCCCACGGCAGTGCGAGAAGCCGTGCGCGGTTGCGACGGGGTTTTCCATCTGGCAGCGATCTCGCGCGTGGCGTGGGGAGAGCAGGATCCGGAGACATGCGCCGCCATCAATGTTGCGGCCACGCAATCGCTTGTGGACATTCTCGCTGAGGAACACGGCGGGCCATGGCTGGTTTTTACCAGTTCGCGGGAGGTATATGGCAACCCGGAAAACCGACATGTGGCCGAGACCGACGCGATCGCGCCGGTGAATGCCTATGGCCGCTCCAAGGCTGCGGGCGAAATGATCGTGAATGCGGCCGCAAATGCCGGATTGCGGACGGCGATACTGCGGCTTTCCAATGTCTATGGCGGCCTCAATGACCATCCCGACCGCGCTGTTCCTGCCTTGTTGTGGCGTGCTATCCGCAACGAGCGGATAGAGTTGACGGGTGGTGACAATTATTTCGACTTTGTCCATGTGCGCGATGTTGCGAAGGGTCTCCTGAAAGCCAGCGCACTGTTGGCTGCCGGGGAGAAGCAGCTGCCCACGGTCCATCTGGCGACAGGCGTTCCGACCAGCCTCAAGGAACTGGCGCGCATTGCGATCGATATTTGCCGGTCCCGTTCAGAAATCGCCCTGCTGCCCTATCGGGAGTTCGATGTAAGCGGCTTTTGCGGCGATCCGGCGCTCGCCTTCGAGATGCTGGGATGGCGAGCCGATACCGGTCTTGTGCAAGGAATGGAAGATTTTCGCGATGCCTTGATCGCGCGCGGTGCGGCGCTGCCCGACGTTCATATACCCGGTCCATATCGAGCGAGCGCGTAAAGCCAGCAAACAGGATGCCCCCTCCATCCACCATGCTTGATTTTCAGCGCCGCGTGAACGACAACAGCTGAAGACCATATGATGGACATCTCTCCCTCTCCCGACGAAGAACTGGTGTGTGTGGTAATCCCCGCCTACAATGCGGAAGCGACCATTGATGAGACCCTACGCAGCGTGCGTTCGCAGAGCCATCGCAACCTCGAAATCATCGTTGTAGACGACGGTTCCAGGGATCGCACAGCCGAGATCGCCGATGGCCACGCGGCTATGGACCCCCGCATCCGGGTGGTACGGCAGCAGAACGCAGGCGTTGCCGCCGCCCGCAACACCGGCTGGCGACTCTCAACGGCTGATATTTTCAGCTTTGTCGACGCCGACGATCTCTGGAGTGTCGACAAGACCGCGCTTCAGCTTGCTGCGCTCAAGGCTAATCCAGCCGCTGGTCTGGCCTATAGCTGGTATGTCATGATCGACGCGGAGAGCCGGATCACGCTGCAATGGCCTGGCGTGGAATGGGAGGGAGACGTGCTCCGCCATGTATTCCACAGCAATTTCGTCGGCAACGGCAGCTCCGCGATGGTAACGCGCAAGGCGCTGGAGGATGCGCGCGGGTTTGAACCCGGATTGCGCGCGGCGGGAGCGCAGGGATGCGAGGATGTGCTGTTTTATTCCCGCGTTGCGGAGCGTCACCCTTTCGTGCGCGCGCCCGGCCATCTGATCGGTTACCGATACATCGAAGGCAATATGTCCAGCGACCTGCCGAAGATGCTGCGATCATGGCTGCTCGCGA
Source organism: uncultured Sphingobium sp. (assembly GCA_964562475.1). Classification (GTDB taxonomy): domain Bacteria; phylum Pseudomonadota; class Alphaproteobacteria; order Sphingomonadales; family Sphingomonadaceae; genus Sphingobium. The sequence goes on from CAZLTO010000098.1 coordinate 4,936, forward strand.
TGGCGGAGTTTGAGATGCGCCATCCGGACAAGATCGCTGACATCAATATCGGCTTTGAGGGCTTTGCGCGCTGGCTGGTGCGCCGCGCCGTCCAGCTATCACAACCGGGGCATCTGCCCGGCCTGCTGCGGATCATTGCGCGCCGCTCCCTCTGCAAGTCACTTGCGATCCTCGCCAGCGAGGTGCCCAAGGCGCTTTATAATTTCTATCGGCCTGCGGCCCGGCGCGCGGCGCGCTATACCGCAAGCCAATCCCCCGGCCCTCGCTTTGAGATCGGCACGCCCTGATATTTTCAGCCGAAACTGAGCCCGAATAGCTCTGCAAACCCCTCGATTGCAAGGTCGCCCTTTATCTCGATACGTGGCAGGACCAGCGGGTCGCACGTCTCATCGACCCAACCATAGTCGCAGCTCATGCCTATGCGATAGCCGACATCCCGCGCAGCGCGGGCAAGCGCGGGGTGATGCTCGCCGAATGGATAGGCTAACCCGTCCACCTCAGCCTCCACGCGAAAGCTTAGTTCCGGCCGGGACGCCGCCAGTTCCCGCAACTGCGACTCAGGCCAAAGTGCGGGAAGCCAGCCATGCGTCTTGCCGG
>CAZLTO010000099.1:0-5511 GCA_964562475.1 uncultured Sphingobium sp.
GATAACCGGCAGCCATAATCCCGCCAATTACAACGGCTTCAAGATGGTGTTTCAGGGCCGCCCGTTCTTCGGTGCGGACATCCTGCTGCTGGGCAAGATGGCAACCGAGGGTGACTGGGCTTCCGGCAGCGCCGGCAGCGAACAGATCGACATCATGGACGAATATGTCGCGCGCCTTGTGCAAGGCTTTGACGGCGCGGCATTCCGCATCGGCTGGGACGCGGGCAACGGTGCGGCGGGTCCGGTGGTCGAGAAGCTGGTGAAGCTCCTGCCGGGTGAGCATTATACGCTGTTCACCGAAGTCGACGGCAATTTTCCCAATCATCATCCCGATCCCACCGAAGAGAAGAATCTGGCGGACCTCAAAGCGCTTGTCGCGGAGAAGAGGCTCGATTTCGGCGTGGCTTTCGACGGCGATGGCGACCGGATCGGCGCGATCGACGGCGAGGGCCGAGTGATCTGGGGCGATCAACTGCTTGCCATCTATGCCGAGGACGTGCTGAAGGCGGTGCCGGGCGCGACCATTATCGCCGATGTGAAAGCGAGTCAGGCGCTCTATGACCGGATCGCGGAGCTGGGCGGCGTGCCGATGATGTGGAAGACCGGCCACAGCCTGATCAAGTCCAAAATGAAGGAAACGGGCAGCCCGCTTGCCGGCGAGATGAGCGGCCACATCTTCTTCAAGCATGAATATTACGGCTTCGATGATGCGCTCTATGGTGCTGTGCGCCTGATTCGCGCCGCGACATCGCTGGGCAAGAGCGTGACGCAGCTGCGCGGCGAGATGCCCGCGATGGTCAACACGCCCGAGATGCGCTTTCAGGTCGATGAAAGCCGCAAGTTTGCGGCAGTGGACGAGGTATTGGCCCGCCTGAAGGCCGCAGGCGCGCAGGTAAACGACACCGATGGCGCGCGCGTGAATACCGCGGACGGCTGGTGGCTGTTGCGCGCATCGAACACGCAGGACGTGCTGGTCGCCCGCGCGGAAGCGAAGGACGAAGCGGGCCTTGAGCGCTTGATGGCACAAATCGACGGCCAGCTCGCCGAGTCAGGGATCATGCGCGGACCGCAGGCGGGCCATTAAGATGGTGACCAAGAGCTATTTTTAGCTTTTTGTTAACCGGCACGCTAGAGAGATTGGCTGATAACTCTATGAATTTCGTAATGAAACAAGCGGTTGCATATTTTGCAATCGCAAATTTTCTTTTCGCACTTGCGAAATGAGGAGCGTTGACGCAAAAAGAAGCTGCCTTTCAGGCATCCTCTCCTAAAAACTTTCCGCCGCCCTCCGGGGCGGCTTTTTTTTGCCCGCCGCCGTCGCACATTCATGCAGGCTATCCGCGCCATAAGGCCAGCCGCACGCCGCGCACATCCGGTCACCCGAGGGTATCAGCCCGTGAGCGACCGAAACCCGCTCATCGAACACAAAACAGTTTCCCTGCCAAAGGCTCTGATTTTCAGGTATTTCTTCCAGATATTTGAGGATGCCGCCCTTGAGGTGATAGACATTGTCCAGACCCAGCCTCTGTGCAAAAGCGGTCGATTTCTCGCAGCGTATCCCCCCGGTGCAGAACATCGCAACCCTGGGCGTGGCGCGGCCTTGCGCTTCCCAATCGGCCTTTTCCCGCTCGAACCACGCCGGAAACTCGCTAAAATTGCGGATGCCCGGGTCTATTGCACCTGCGAAGGTTCCAACCGCAATCTCATAGTCGTTGCGGGTATCGATCAGGATGACGTCCGGCTCCGATATCAGCCCATTCCATTCCTGCGGTTCGACATAGGTGCCCGCGTTGCGGGCCGGATCGAGCTCACCCGCGTTCATCGTCACGATTTCGCGCTTGACCCTCACCTTCATGCGCCCGAACCGATCCCGCTCCGCCCGGCTGTATTTCACCTCCAGCTCCGCGCAACCGGGCAGGCCGCGCAGATGCCCGATCAGCGCCGCGACATCCTCCTCAACGCCCGAAACCGTGCCGTTGATCCCTTCCCGCGCCAAAAGCAGCGTTCCCCGGATTCCCAGCGCGTCGCACCAGCCCTTCACAACCGGCCTGAGCGCCGCCGCATCCTCGAAACGCGTGAAACGATAGAGCGCGGCGACCTGAACCGGCATATCGGTGGGTAAGCGCGTGATGTCTGCGGTGGTCATGACGTTCCCTTACGTCAGGGGCGATTCGATTAACAATAGAGGTGATGCACTTTGGCAATAGTTTGCAAGACAACTCGAAAAACGAGGTAAAATCATCGCTTATACGTGTTGTTTAGGTTGCTTTGGTAATAAAATGGAGCATATTCAAACATAATGAAAGATGTGATCGAAAAATGAGGTCACGCAACGGAAAGGGTGCACCATGATGAAGAGCTTTGAGTATCTTGCTCGCGGCGCGGCCATCGCCGCTATCGCCTTCAGCCTTTCAGCCCAAGCGCAGGAGACCGCTCCTCCGGCCGCCGCCGAGGAAGCGGCTGCGCCGGATACGGCCGACAATGTGATCATCGTCACCGCAACCCGACGCGCCAGCCCGCTCTCTGACGTGCCGATCGCCGTCTCCGCGGTCACCGCCGCCAGCCTGCAAAACAGCGGCGGCAACGACATCCGCCAGCTCAATCAGCTCGCGCCCTCGCTGCTCGTCTCCTCATCCGGCACCGAAGCGAACGGCGCGGCGCGCATTCGCGGCGTCGGCACCGTGGGCGACAATCCGGGCCTCGAAAGCTCGGTCGCGGTGTTCATCGATGGCGTCTATCGCTCGCGCACCGGCGCGGGCCTTTCCGACCTTGGCGAGATCGAGCGCATCGAGGTGCTGCGCGGCCCGCAGGGCACATTATTCGGCCGCAACGCGTCCGCCGGCCTCATCAACATCGTCAGCAAGGCGCCCGAGTTCAAATTCAGCGCCAAGGGCGAGATCACTTATGGCAATTATGATTATTGGCGCGTCTCGGGCAGCATCACCGGCCCGCTGAGCGAGCAGGTGGCGCTGCGGCTCGACGGCGTGTGGAGCAAGCGCGACGGCTTCATGAAGCTGGTCGACGCCACCGGAAACAAGGTTGGCGACAGCAACGACCGCGACCGCTATTTCCTGCGCGGGCAGGCACTGATCGAGCCCAACGACGCGCTCTCGATCCGCCTGATCGGCGATTATACCAACCGCGACGAAAGCTGCTGCGCGGCGGCGTATATTTCAACCCGCGAAACCTATGATCCGACGCCAGGATCGCCGGGCGATTTCGCTGTCAGCCCAACCGGAAACCGCATCGCCCAGGTTCTGAACGGCATGTATCCCGGTTCTGTGCCGACCACGCCACACCCCTATTCCCGCACCGCTTATGTCACTCCGGGCCGCGAATATGGCAGCAAGCTCAAGGACTGGGGCATTTCGGGCGAGATTAATTACGACATGGGTGCTGCGAAGCTGACCAGCATCACCGCCTACCGCGATTATAAATCCCGTGACTTCGGCGACTATGATTATAGCCGTGCGGACATCCTCTATCGCGATCCCAACACCTATCGCCAGTTCAAGACCTTCACGCAGGAATTGCGCCTGCAGGGCGATGCCTTCGACAACAAGCTCGACTGGCTGGTCGGCGGCTATTACGCGCATGAGAAGCTGACGCTGGAGGACAATATCCGCTACGGCGCGGACTATGGCCGCTTTGCGACTTGCCGCCTGTTGACGGCCAGCTTCCCGATCGCACCACCGAATGGCGCACCACCCAGCGGCTTTCCATACAGCTTCTGCGGATCTTCCGCAGGTGTTGCCGGGTTGATCGCAGCTGCTGTGCCTGCACCGCTGCAACCTGCGTTTACAGCGCTTGCCAATATTCCGGCGGGCACGGGTGACACCAATACCCGATATCGCCAGAAGAGCGAGAACTGGGCGCTCTTCACCCACAATATTTTCCACCTTACCGACAAGCTCGACCTTACCGGCGGCCTGCGCTATACCCATGAAGCGAAGGATTTCTCGGCAAGTATCAATAACAACAATGCAACCTGTCCGGCACTGCAGACTGCTCTGGCTGGCGCTGTGGCGGGCGGTCTGGGGCCTGCGGCAGCGCAGGCGGCCGGGGGCATATTGGCGCTCGCCTGCCTCGGCAACAGCAGCTCCACCCTCAACAACCTTGCGTTGCGTGATCATATCGGCGGCGGCGAATTTTCCGGCACGGCGGTGATTTCATTCAAGCCGAGCAAGGAAATGCTGTTCTACGCCAGCTATTCGCGCGGCTACAAGGCGGGGGGCTACAATCTTGACCGGTTCGAGCTGGGCAATACCGGGCTTTCCTCGCTGACCTCCTCGCCCGCGACCTACTTCAGCCCACGCACCAACGCCGATGCGGCGTCGCTGCGCTTCGCGGCCGAAACGGTGAATGCCTTCGAGCTGGGCATGAAATATAATGGCCGCCACTGGGGAGCGAACATCGCCGCCTTCCGGCAGGAGTTCAAGAACTTCCAGCTCAATACCTTCAACGGCCCCAGCTTCGTCGTGCAGAACATCAACGGTTGCGACGGCGCGCTCACCACCGGCTCGATCAATGTCGGTGGCCAGCGTTGCGCCAAGGGCGATGTGAAGGCCGGCCTTGTCAGCCAGGGAGTCGAGGTTGAACTCAACGCCTCACCGATCCGCAATGTGCGCGTCAGCGGAGGCTTTACCTATGCGGAAGCGAAATTCCGCAACCGGCTGGTAGGCAGCAGCGACGGCCAGACGCCGCTGGACTCCGCCTTGTTCCTGCTACCCGGCAACATCAACAGCAATGCACCGAAGTTCGTCACCACGATGAGCTTCGCATGGACGCCGGACATCGGCACATCAGGGCTTAGCGGCCTTCTCTATTTCGATGGCCGCATGACCAGCGACTACAACACCGGCTCGGACCTGTTCCCGGAAAAGACCCAGGACGGCTATGACGTATGGAACGCGCGCATCGGTCTGCGCGGGCCGGAGCAGCGTTGGGCGGTGGAGTTCTGGGGCCAGAACGTGTTCAACGCCAAATACACACAGGTGGCGTTCAACTCGCCGCTTCAAGGCAGCGGGTCTTCGGCCTCCGTCAAGGCGGGTTCCCCCAACGCAACCCAGCTGTTCTCCGCCTATCTCGCGGAGCCGCGCACCTACGGCATCACGGTACGCGGCAAGTTCTGAAGCCGGACAAGAACCCTAATGAAAAAAGCCGCTCCATACCGGGCGGCTTTTTTGTATCATGCGCTATAGCTGCGCGCGCCAAACAGCGCCGAGCCGATCCGCACATGCGTCGCGCCCAGCATGATCGCAGTTTCGTAATCGCCGGACATGCCCATTGAGAGCCCCGCAATCCCCCGCTCCTTCGCCATCTTCGCCAGCAGCGCGAAATAGGGCGCGGCCTCCACATCGGCTGGCGGCACACACATCAGCCCCGCCACCGGAATCTCCGCCGAATAAGCCTCCGCCAGCAGATTGGAGAGATCGGCGATCGCGCAGCCGCCCTTTTGCGGCTCGTCGCCGATATTCACCTGCACGAAGCAAGGAATACGACGCCCCTGCG
>CAZLTO010000100.1:0-5460 GCA_964562475.1 uncultured Sphingobium sp.
CATCACTCTGGTCCGGTCAGGCCGGATGAACAACCTCCTGAATGCTCACACCTAGGCTTTTATCTCGATGTCCGCAGGCGTCTGCCCACCAAAGAAGCGATCATAGGCCGCTTCATACCCGGCCTCGATATGACGCACGAAGGCATCGGTATCGAATAATGATGTCGTCAGACGGTTTATGGCGAGCTGCGCGCGTAGCTCGTTGAGCCTGACACGGTCCCTCGCCAGTTCCAGCGCCAGCGCCTCATATTCCTCTGAAGTGGATACTGCCAGTTCTGGCAGGCCGACCGCATGCAGCAGGCTTCCCGCCACGCGCGCAGCAAAGCCCTGCCCCATGCGCGTCAGAGCCGGTAGACCGCCCCATAGAGCGTCACTGGCAGTGGTGTGTGCGTTGACGTTGAACGTGTCTAGGAACAGATCGGCCAAATGCTGGCGGGCGAGATGTTGCTCCACCGGCATACCTTCCGCGAATATGATCCGCGCGGGATCAATGCCGCGCTTCTCCGCTTCCTTGCGCAGATTGCCCTCGGCCCAGGGATTCGCCTTGTACAGCCAGAGCACGCTGCCTTCGACCTTGCCGAGCAGACGCATCCAGATGGCAAATTCTTCCACCGTGATCTTGTAGCTGTTGTTGAAGCAGGCGAAGACGAAAGCGTCCTCCGGCAGGCCCATCTGCGCGCGGGTGAAGCGCACATCGGCAATCGCGCGGCGATTGTCGTTCACCTGATAACTGCCGGGCAGATAGATCATGCTCTCGGAATAATGCATGCGCTGTTCTTCCGGCACGGTCACCCTGTCCGCGATCATATAGTCTATGAAATCCGCGCCCGAAGTGCCGGGGTAGCCCAGATAGCTCATCTGCACCGGCGCCGCGCCATAAGCGAGAATGCCAAGGCGACCGTCCTTCGTGTGGCCCTTCAGATCTATCGCGATATCCAGCCCAGCCTTGCGGGCGAGAGCCGCCACTTCGTCGTCCTTCATCAGGTGCACATCATGGAAGCGATCGAACAGCGACCGATAGGCGCTGCTGTCTTCCACGCCATAGGAGAATGCGTGCACCTCAAACCGATCACGGTCATGCAGCTCGACCATCCGGCCCAGCAGGAACATTGTGGCGTGATAATAAATATCCGACGTGAAATAGCCGATCCTGAGCGTTTTGGGACGGGCAGCGGGACGCGCGATTGATACACGCTGCGCCATGCCGAAGCGCGCGGCGACGCCCAGTTCCGAACGCTGGCGGTGGCGGGCAGGCGAATCTTCCAGCGCCAACATGCCCCATGGCGCGACAGCCTGCGTGCCTGTGCCCAGCTCCGGCACACGATGCGCATAGGTGGCCAGACCATCCCAGTCGCAGACATGGCCCTGCTGATGGAGCAGCAATGCTAAGGCAATGTCGTCATGCGGATTGCCCGCGAGGGCGCGTTGATAGGTCGCAATAGCCTCCTCGCGCAGGTCGAGGCCGAGCAGAAGCGCCGCCATCTCGCGATGCGCGTCGCTGTAATCCGGCGCATAGGCCATTGCGCGCTCGAAGCACATGATCGCGTCGCCCACCCTGCCCTGCGACTGGTGAATGAGGCCGAGATTATAGTGCGCGCGCGCGTGGTGCGGCTCGAAGGTCAACACCTGGTTATAATAAGCGGTGGCGGATGCGGTGTTGCCTATGTCACGGAAGGCGTTGCCGAGGTTGTTGTAGGCGTCGGCATAATCGGGCTTAAGCTTGATCGCGCTCTGGAGATGCGCGATCGCTTCGCGGCTATGACCCAGCGCGAGATGCAGCGCGCCGAGGTTGTTGTAGGCCGCGAAATAATCGGGCTTGTAGGCAATCGCCGCTTCATAGCTGACAAGCGCCTGCTCCTTCTCGCCCAGCTCCTGAAGCACGACGGCGAGATTATAATGTACTTCGGGGCAATCCGGCCGCACCGCGATGGCATGGCGGAACGAGGCGACGGCCCGCTCCAATTCGCGCCGGGCATAACGGATCTGGCCCAGCACATCATGCAGCAGAACGGAGCGCGGATAATCCCGCGCCAGCGCTTCGCCACGAGCCAGCGCCTCGTCGAGCCTGCCTGCGTTCACCAGTGCCAGAAAATGGTCGGTCTCCTTCGCGGGCGGCGCGCCATCCAGCGCGATCGCCTCGCCCTTCGCCTGACGGAGCGCATCCAGCCCTTGGCGCGCGCGGACATTCTTGGGGAATTCCAGCAGCACACCCTCATAGAGCTTTTGGGCTTCCTGATACTCCCCGCGCTTGGTGTGGCGCCTGGCGTTCATGAAGATCGTTTCGAGCGGCTTACCCATATGTCCCCCGTGCCGACGCCCGCGAGCGCCGTTCAAATAGTCATTGCTTGATGAACAGCCCCAGCAGAGAGATGCTGTTGAAAAACCACATCTTCTCCAGCCGCCAATCGGTATATTTCGCCACAGTGTTGGCGAAGGTATAGGGCGTGTACCAGCAGTTGTGATCGGGGTGCACTACCTCGACGAAGGTCTGGCTGCCGCGCACATAATCGAAATGCCGCTCACGCGTCTGATAGGCGTCCGGCACCGAAATAAGATAGCAGGGCGCGTCGATCGCATCCAGCGTGGCGAGGAACTGCTCGACACTCGGCACATGCTCCATCACTTCCGGCGCGAGCACCAGATCATACGCGCCGGACATATCCTCGACCTGCGAATAGAGGCCGCCGCGCACATAGGGGCGCAGGGCGTCGAGCGCCTCGGCATGGATATCGAACCCGTCGAGTTCGCCGCAATGCGGCTCCAGCGCGACGTGCAGCGACGTCGCCGGGTCGGTAATCGGCCAGTCCGCGCAGCCGACATGCATTACACGCTTGCCCGCACAGAATTTGGCGAACACATCCATGCGGCCCACGCCGACAATATCCGCGCTTACCGGCACGCGCTGCACGAAATAGGGATCGTGCTGATCCTCCAGCGGCGAACGCATCTCCAGCGACACAGGAGCGGCGGGCGTGGAGGCTTGGGGAGGTGCTGCGGCAGGCGCTGTCTGTGCTGGCGGCGGAACCGCAGCGGGAGTAATAGTCTCACCAGTCGGAGCACCGTCGAACTGCACCTTGTGAAGATCGTCATAGGCGCGGCGTGTGCTGCCCCACAACTGGTGCGCATAAACCGGGCCGTTGCCGTCATAGGTAAGGCCGGAGAAATGCTCCGGGATGAAATAATGGCTCGGGTAGATGCGCAGCGGATGATAGGCATATTTGCGATAGCTGTCGGTCAGCCGCTGCGGACCGACGGTCTTCCACGCCATGTCGTTGATGACGGTAAGCTCGTTCTGGATATCGAGGATGATCTGGCCAACGAACGGATTTTCCGCCTTGCAGCCAAAATAGCCCGCGGCAATGAGGCCGGGCCGCGCGATTTCGCTTTCCCAGCAGGCAAATGCTTCGCAGTGCAGCAGTTCGTCATCGAGCGGACGCAGGCAGATGCTGTCCGCATCCATCAGCACGCCGCCTTCGTTGTAGAGGATTTCCCAGCGCATCATGTCCGCGACGCCGTTCTTTTCGCGGTCGTACATTTCCATCATATGCGCGGCGTTGACCCACTCGCGGCCCTGAAGCTCCGCATTGCCCCAGACCTTGACGGTCCAGCCGGGGTTCATGCGCGCCCATGTTGCGATGCAGTTATCCGGCCGCTTGCTCTCGTCGCCGACCCAGATGAAGTGCAGGGTCTTGGGGATCATGTCCTCGGCCGAGATCTCAGCCCCGCGGACAATATTCTCCATTTTCATCGCGGCACGCCCTTCCTGAAATACGCGGGGGCGATAGCCGCATCGTCATGCGTGCCACCCGTCCCCATAAACACGGAGACGGTTATTACGGGTTTTCCCTAAAAAGCTGTTAACCATGATGTGCGAGCGGCACAGCTTTCGCTTTAACATCAGGAGCGCTAAGTGCAGCACGCAGCTCTGGCAGGCGGCGATGATAGGCTTCCATCGCCACTTCCTTTACCGGGCCGAAGCCACGCACTTCGTCGACCGCGTTCAGCAAGATCATGGCGGCGGCATGATTGGCTGGGGTGAGTGCACCCAAAGCCTCTTCCACCAGCGCCTCATATTCGGCGATCATCGCGCGTTCGGCGCGACGCTCCGCCGTGTAGCCGAACAGATCGAGCATGGTGCCGCGCAGACCCTTCATATGCGCGAGCATGCGCAACAGCGGCAGGATCCAGCGGTCGAATTCCCTCTTACGGGGCCGGCCATTCACTTTCGCGCCATTGAGGATCGGCGGTGCGAGATTGAGCGCGATCCTGCCGCCCGCCGCAAAGGTGGCGGCGATTTCCTTGCGCAAGCTCTCGCTCGTAAGCAGGCGGGCGACCTCATATTCGTCCTTATAGGCGAGCAGCTTCGCATAATTGCGGGCGACGATGCGTGCCAGCCCTTGCTCACCGGGGAGCACCCTTTCCTCACGCGCGCGCACCTTCTCAACGAGCGCGCGATAGCGCTCGGCCAGTGCCGCATCCTGATAAGCGACGAGATGCGCCGAGCGATGGGCGATGATGTCTTCCAGCGTTTCCGGCATCCGCGGTGCGGCAGGGGCAGCCGACAGCGCCAGTTGCTCCACCCGCTTAGGCTCCACCGCATGCAACCTACCCAGGCGGAAAGCGCGTAGGTTGAAGGGCACGGCGACACCATTCAGTTTCACCGCCTGTTCGATCGAGTCCGGCCCGACAGGAAGCAAGCCCTGTTGAACCGCATGGCCCAGCAGAAACAGATTGGCGCCGATCGTCTCGCCCAATATCGCCTGCGCCAATTTGGTCGCGTCCATAGTGGTGACGGCTTCCGCGCCGATGCTCTTGCCCAACCGGTCGAACAGCAGCCGCGTATCCGCCCGCCATTCACGGTTGAACTGGAACGCCATCGTCGGCGAGGTATCGCTGTTGACCAGCGCGCGCGTGCGCCTCTTCCCCAGGGTCGGCACCGCCTCGCTCCCCATACCGGCGATCAGGTCGAACGCCAGCAGCAGGTCCGCTTCGCCCCGGCTCAGGCGCTGGGCAGTGAGCAGGTTCCTAGATTCGGCAATCCGTATGTGGCTATAAACCGCCCCGTTCTTTTGGCTGAGCCCGGTCATGTCGAAGGACGACAGCGCCAGTCCTTCCATATGCCCGGCCCTGCCGACCAGCGCTCCGACGGTTATGACGCCGGTGCCGCCGGTACCCGCGAGGTGGATCTTATAACGCCCGTGCGATAACTTAACGCGTTTGGGTTCGGGAAGCGTGCTGAACAGGCTCTCGTCGAGCGTCAGCGCCTCCGGCTTCCTGGGTTCAGCACCATAGACCGTGATGAACGAGGGGCAGAAGCCGCTGGCGCAACTGTAATCCTTGTTGCAGCTCGACTGATCGATAGCGCGCTTGCGGCCCATCTCCGTCTCCACCGGCACGATGCTGACGCAGGTCGATTGCACCGAGCAGTCCCCACAGCCCTCGCACACCTCTTTGGCGATA
>CAZLTO010000101.1:0-5411 GCA_964562475.1 uncultured Sphingobium sp.
ACGGCGACCGGCGGCGGCGCGGACCCTTCGAAATAATGGCCCTGATAGAGCTCGGTGAGCGCGGTCTGCACCGTGCCGTCGCCGCCATTGATGACAATGACGGCGGGCTTCACATGCGCGATCATCTGCATCGCGCGGCCGATCTGGTCGACGCTCTCCACCTCATAATGGAAGATATCCGGGTTCCCGGCGCAATAGCTGCGAACGCGCGGAAGCAACTGGCGGTTGCCGGTCGATTTCGGGTTAGAGAGCAGCGCGACGAGCACCATGGCTGAAAATAGGATCCTTACATATACTGAAGCGAGATGGAGATGCTGACCGGCGCATTGCCGACCGCTACGGCGGCCTTGTCGACCGGGGGCTTGCCCAGGTTGAAGATGCTGGCCTTGGGGTTGTTGGAGAAGCCGCCGCCGTCGCGGCTGAGATCCGTCTTGCCGTTGCCGTTGAGATCATGCCGCACCGCGATGCCGTAACGACCGGACACAGGAAGCGGCACGCAGAAGCGCATCTTGCCGTTCACCGGGCGCACCGGAGTCTCGATCCGGTTGATCCATGCGCCTTTTTCCAACCATGCATTGCGGGTCGCGGGATAGGACTGCACGCGCACAGTGCCTGTGGCAGCCTCGAAGCCCGACACTTCAACGATGATGGAAGGCCCGGCGCTCACGGCGCAGCGGGACATGTCGTTATCAATATGCTGGCGCTGGGCGTATGCGAGAACGGGGGATACGAAACAGGCACTGCTGACGAGCGCCGCAACCACGGCACCCATCGCCGTTTTGCGAGATGCACCCGAAATTTTCAACATGACCAACTCACTCCTCGAAGCTATAGCCTCCACAGGATATGCGTCCTGCACAGGTGGCCCTGTTTGCCCCGCTACTATGATATGAAAGATATTTGCGGCCAAAAAATGGTGACAGGACGACGATAACTTGAAAATGCTCACCTCAACGGATCGATACATCGCGCGGCTCATCGCGGTGCCACTCGCCAGCTCGCTGGTGATCTCGGCGATGCTGCTGGTGCTGGACAAGATGCTGCGCCTGTTCGATTTCGTCGCGGCGCAGGGCGGCCCGGTCAGCGTGGTGTGGCGGATGCTGGCGAATATGCTGCCCGAATATCTCGCGCTCGGCATCCCGATCGGGCTGATGCTCGGCATATTGCTGGCGCTGCGGCGGCTCGCGCTGTCCTCCGAGCTGGACGTGCTGCGCGGCGTGGGGCTGTCCCCCGCACGGCTGATGCGGGTGCCCTATATGTATGCGGCTGGCCTCGCCCTCGTCAATCTCACCATCGTTGGCTTCATCCAGCCTTATTCGCGCTATGCCTATGAGGGCCTGTCCTACGAGCTGCGCTCGGGCGCGCTGGGCGCCTCGATCAAGATCGGCGAGTTCGCCAATCTCGGCAAGGGCATGACGCTGCGGATCGAGGAGAGCTATGACAGCGGGCGCGATCTGCGCGGCATTTTCGTGCGGATCGAGCAGAGCAAGGACCAGTCGCTCGCCGTCACGGCGGCGCGCGGCACCTTCATGGGGACGGATGACCCGGACACCATCATCCTGCGCCTGACGGACGGCGTGCTGGTGCAGCGCTCGCCCAATCTCGCCAGCCCGCGTATCCTGAGCTTTTCCGGTCATGACCTGCCGATCGAACTGCCGAAGATCGAGAGCTTCCGCAGCCGCGGCAATGCCGACCGCGAGCTGACCCTGCCCGAGCTGGTACGCGTGGGCGCAGCCGAACAGACCGCGCCCAAGACCCGGGCCGAGGTGCTCGCCAACATGAACTTCCGGCTGGCCGAAGTGGCGATGATGTTCCTGCTGCCACTCGCGGCCCTGGCTTTCGCGATCCCGCCCAAGCGCTCTACCTCCGCCCTAGGCGTGTTCCTCTCGATCGTGTTCATCGTCACCTATCACAAGGTCAACCAATATGCGGAGGGGCTCGGTTCCTCCGGGCGGGTCAATCCGTTCCTGGCGCTGTGGGTGCCGTTCGTCCTGTTCGCCGGACTCATATTCTGGATGTATCATGTCGCGGCGCATCGCCCCGGCGGCCAGCCGATCGGCGCGTTGGAAGCGGTGTTCGCCAAGGCATCGAAATGGCTGGGCAAGTGGGTGCGCCTGGGTCGCCAGAAAATGCGCCATGTGATATAGGGCCTGATAAGATAGTATAATGCAGCTCCAGTTCTTCCCCTCCCGCCGCCTCACCATCTATATGGCGCGCACCTTCCTTGTCCGCTGTTTTGCCGTGCTCGCGATGCTGGTGCTCGTGCTGATGACGCTGGACCTGCTGGGGGAGAGCGGCGACATCCTCGCTGCACCGGGCAATGGCGAGGCGGAGTTATGGCGCTATGTCGGCCTGCGCCTGCCGCAGATCATTGCCACATTTCTGCCCTTTTCGGTGCTGCTGGGAACGCTGATCACGCTCACCACGATGAATCAGCACAGCGAGATCGTCACCATGAAGGCGGCGGGCCTCTCCGCGCACCAAATCCTCGCGCCGCTCATAGCCGCAGCGGCGGGCATATCGGTGCTGAGCTTTGCCTTCAACGAACGCATCGTGACCCACGCCAGCGCCACCTTCGCCGCATGGAAGGCGGTTGGCTATGGCGAAATCCCACGGGACAGCGGCGTCAAGACCAATGTCTGGGTGCGCGAGGGCAATAATCTCGTCACCGCCGGGATCATCGCAGGCCATGGCAACAATGTCGTGCTGCGCCAGGTCGAGATATTCCACCGCGTAGACAATCATCTCGTCGATATCGTGCGTGCGCCGCGCGGCCATTTCGACCCGGCAACGCAAGACTGGGTGCTCGAAGACGCGAAACTGTTCGATGTCAATACCGGCGCCAGCCGGTCGCTCGGCACTATCCATAACGGCCGTGGCATCCGCCCCGATCAGTTCACGCTTGCCAATGTCGACCCCGACGGGATGGATTTCTTCGCGCTACGCGATGCGATCGGCGATCTGCGCGACGCCGGTCGACCGACCTCATCGCTGGAGGCCAATCTCTGGCACAAGATCGCGCGGCCATTGTCGGCAGTGCTGATGCCGCTGCTGGGTTCTGTCGCCGCCTTCGGGCTGGCGCGGTCGGGCCATCTGTTCGTCCGCGCGGTGATCGGAATGACGCTGGGGTTCACCTATTTCGTGGCCGACAATTTCGCGCTGGCGATGGGCAATATCGGCGCCTACCCGCCGATGCTCGCGGCGTGGGCGCCGTTCCTGCTGTTCCTGATGCTGGGCGAAGCGGTGCTTATTAGAACCGAAGAATAGGTTCTATCTTTTCACCATAGTGCTGCGCGCGATCTTGCCGAGGAGCGGCAGCATTCCGTCATAATTCGCGCCCTCATAGGTGGAGCCAGCGCCCAGATGCGCGGTGATGCGCCGGTGGGCCTCACCCAAGGCATGATAAGGCAGGCTCGGCAGCAGATGATGCAGCGCGTGATAGCGCAGGCCGACCGGCGCCCATAGCGGCGCGAGCCAGCCGGGCGGCGGCACATTCACCGAGTCGAGATATTGCGCCGTCACCGTCATCGCCGCACCGTCATTCTCCCACAGATGCGCGACCAGCGTGCGGAGCTGGTTGAGCACCGCCGTCAGCGAGAACACGGCGAGCGCAACGAGCAGGGGCCGCCAGCCGATGAACTGCGTGCTCGCCAGCAGCGCAATCGCCCACAGGCTCGCGCCGAGCTCCTGCCAGAAGACCATGCGACGGAAATCGCCCTCCGGCGGGCGGCGGCGGAAACCGGGGTTGATCGACAGCGCCGAAAAACGCTCCCACACCAGTTTCCGCAATGGCCGGAACAGTGCGCCAAGCGGCACCAGCAGCGCGCTGCGGATCAGCAAGGCGACCGGCGCCAGCGCGGCGACGAGGACGAATACGGGCAGCGACCACGGTTTCATCAGCGCCAGCGGCAGATATTCCGGGTCTTCCGCCGTGCCATAGCGGGTGCGGGCGTGGTGCAGCGTATGCACATTCTCATACATGAAGCTGGGCGTGAGCATCGGAATACCGACCAGCAGATTCCATGCGAAACGGAAACCCGGCAGCGCGGTGCGATGAATATGGGTCAGCTCGTGAATGAACAGCAGCGCGCGGTAGAGCGCCAGCGCGGCGAGCAGGCCGAAGCCCAGCGCTGCGAACGGGCTTTCGCTCAGGATCGCGCCCGCCAGCGCCGCATAGCCCACCAGCGCGGAGAGGAAGCAGTCCGGCCAGTAAATCGCGGCGCGCGCGGCGGAGATGTCCTTCGTCAGGTCCACCGCCGCGCGCAGCATCGCCGCATCGTCGGGAATCTGCGATTTGCGCACAAGTTCGATTTTTTCATATGCCGTCATGAGATCGTCTCTACCCAGTAATTGTGCGCAGATCATGGCAATGCAATGACATAATGATTGTCGCCGCTTTGCGCCCGGCTTAACAAGACGCGCGATACAGTCTTTGCTCCCGATCAAGAAAGAGGCATGCCTTGACCACTACAGACCTAGTGATCTCTCCCGTCTCCGGCAAGGCCGAGTTGAAGGCGTTCGTCGATTTCGCATGGGAGGTTTACAAGGACGATCCGGCGTGGGTGCCGCCGCTGAAGAGTGAAGTGCTGGGCATGCTGACGCCGGACAAGAACCCGTTTTTCGGCCATGCCGAGGCGCAGTATTTTCTTGCGCGACGCGGTGGGAAAATCACCGGGCGCATCTCCGCGCATATCGACCAGCTTGCGCTTGCCATGCCGCCGGAACAGGGCATGGGGCCGGGCACCGGCTTCTGGGGGATGTTCGACGCGCTGGATAAGGAAAGCGCGGCGGCGCTCATTTCTGCCGCCGAGGACTGGCTGCGCGCCAAAGGCATGACCCGCGCGCTCGGGCCGGTGTCGCTCTCGATCTGGGAGGAGCCGGGGCTGCTCACCCAAGGCCACGACCATCCGCCGACGGTGATGATGGGGCATCATCCGCCCCACTATCAGGGCTGGGTGGAGGCGGCGGGTTATACGTCCGCCAAGGAGCTGCGCACCTATGATCTCGACATCACCCACGAGTTTCCGCCGCTGATCCAGCGCATCATCCAGTCCGGCGAGAAGAATGACCGCATTCGCATCCGCAAGGTCGACAAGAGCAAGTTCGACAAGGAAGCGGCGATCATCCTCAGCATATTGAACGATGCCTGGGGCGACAACTGGGGTTTTGTGCCGATCACCGACGCCGAGGTCGCGTTCACCGGCAAAAAGCTGAAACCGATCGTATTCGAGGATCTGATCCGGGTGGCGGAGCTGGACGGCGAGCCGGTCGCGTTCATGATGACGCTACCTGATCTCAATGAGGCGCAGGCGCCCTTGAACGGCAATCTCTTCCCGTTCGGCTGGGCTAAGCTGCTCTGGTGGCTGCACAAACCCATGGTGCGCACGATGCGCGTGCCGCTGATGGGCGTG
>CAZLTO010000102.1:0-5411 GCA_964562475.1 uncultured Sphingobium sp.
CGCCTCGCTCTCCACATCCGCGACGTCATCCATGGCGTAGCCGGGCTGGGGAACTTCGTCCGGTTCCAAGCGGGAGGGAATTTCCGCGGCCTCGTCCTCGCTGAAGGGCACGAGGAGCACGGCGGCGGCCGCGCTGCCATGCAGCGGCTTGAGGTTTTCTTCGTCAATATCGAGATCGAACTCAGGCATTCTCTTTGGCCTTTGAACCTTCCCTCAGCAGATCACGCACGACGAGCGCGGCGCGATCCGGGTCTTGCTTCACGAAGTTGCGGATGAGGTCGGCGCGCTGGGCGTAGTCCGGCGTCGAGCTGATCATGTCCAATGTCACCACATGGCTGCCGGGGTTGGCCTGCGCGACCTTGGCGAGCTCCTGCGACATCTGCAGGCCGATTTCCTGGCGCTTGGCCTTGCGGGCGGCGGGCGAGATGGTCGGCCCGGCCCTGATCTCGCCGATCTTCTTCAACAGCGGCTTGCCGATGCCGATCACCACCACGATGACGACGGCCAGAGCCGAGAGATTGCGCACCAGCATCTTGAACCACGGCGCTTCATAGAAGGCCGGGCCTGCATCCTCGCCAAGCGCATCCTTGGCGAAGCTGCGCGAGGTGAGCGCCACGGTATCGCCGCGCGCGGCATCAAAGCCGACCGCATTTTTCACCAGATTTTCGAGCTGCGCGATTTCCTGTGGCGAGCGTGCCTTGCCGCCAGCGGCGGTATCGAGCGCGACCGCGACCGAGATGCGCCGCACCGTGCCGACCGCATCGCGGGTGACGGAAACCTCACGGCCCAGCTCGAAGCTGCGGTTATAGCTTTCCTGAGTTCTGAGCGGCGCGAGATTGGGCGTGGTCTGGCCGTTCTGCGCGGCGGAGGGCGGCGTTGGCGCGGCATTGGTTGCGGCCTGCGCGTTCGCGGCCTGCGTGCCGACGCCGGGCGCGGGCGGCGCGGTGTTGGAGAGAGCGCCAGGGATGCCGGCAGTCTCAGGGATGCCGGGGCCGCCATTGGGATTGCCCGCCTGCCATGTGCCCTGCTCGACTCGGAGCCGCGCCTCGTCCTGCGGATAGGTCTCCCGCGTCGCCTGCCGCTCGTTGAAGTTCACATCGGCGTGAACTTCGGCGGAGAATTTGCCTGCGCCGAGGATCGGCGTGAGCAGTGCGACGACCGACTGGCGATAGCCTTCCTCGATCTTCTGCTGCACCGCGATCTGCCGGTCGCTTTCGCCCTCAAGCCCGCCAACGCTGGACAGCAGATGGCCATTCTGATCGACCACCGAAATGGCCTCGGGCTGAAGATTGGGCACCGAGGACGCGATCAGATGCACGATGGCCTGCACCTGATTATCCGCCAGATTGCGACCGTTGGAAAGGCGCAGCATCACGGAGGCGGCGGGTTTGGTGCGCTCGCGCAGGAAGATGCTCGGCGCCTCGATCGCAAGGTGCACGCGCGCGGCCTCGACCCCGTCAATGGCTTCGATCGTGCGCGCGAGGTCCATTTCGCGGGCGGAGCGGAGCTTTTCGCCCTCGACCGCGCGGCTGGCGCCCATCGGCAGATTGTCGATCATGCTGTTGCCGTCGGGCGCGCTCTTGGGCAGGCCTTCGGAGGCGAGCATGATCTTCGCCTTGAAATAATCATCCTCCGCGACCGTGATCGCGCCGGACTGACTGTCGAACTTGTATTTCATCGAATTCTTGTCGAGCGCTTCGGCCACGGCGGCCTTCTCGCTGTCCGGCAGGCCGCGGAACAGGTCGCGCTGCGGCGGTTCGCGCAAGGTCGTCCAGGCGAGCGCCGCCGCGCCGACCACGCCAAGCAGGCCGAGCATCGGCAGGCTTCTCGCCACCGCAGGCTGGCCCAGAATGTCGCCGAACCGGAAGCGCGACATAGTGAAGCCGCCGCCAGAGGGCGCAGGCGTTGGTGCAAGCGCTGGAGCAGCTGGCGCCGGTGTGAAAGGATCGTTCATGGCTTATTCTGTTCCCTTGTTCCGTACCGTGCTCAAACCGGCATGCTCATGATGTCGCGATAAGCGGAGAGCAGCTTGTTCCGCACCTGAAGCGTCGCCTCGAAGCTGACCGATGCTTTCTGCTTCGCCAGCATCACCGCCGCGATGTCGGTCGTCTCGCCGCGCTCGAAGGCGGAGGCCGCCTCGCTCGCGTCGTTCTGAAGGCCGTTGACCTTGTCGAGCGCGCCTTTCAGCGCTGTGGTGAAGTCTGCGGGACCAGAGG
This sequence comes from uncultured Sphingobium sp., assembly GCA_964562475.1. Taxonomy (GTDB): domain Bacteria; phylum Pseudomonadota; class Alphaproteobacteria; order Sphingomonadales; family Sphingomonadaceae; genus Sphingobium. Next base: position 2,217 of record CAZLTO010000102.1, read on the forward strand.
GCGCGCCGATGCCGCCGCCCTTGACGCCATCGACTTGCGCGCCGCCAGGTGTGGCGGATACATCGCGCAGCGCGGCGTTCTTCTGGAGGATCGCGTTGCGGATCGCCATGATGCTGTCGGTGGAAATGCCGTTCATGTCTCAGCCCTTCCCTTCTCTCAAGCCATCGCCAGCGTGCGGAGTTCCGCAAGGCGATAGCGCAATGTGCGCTCGGAGATGCCGAGCTTGCGCGCGGCAAGGGCGCGGTGACCGTCTGCCTCGCGCAGCGCATGGCGCACCGCGTCAAGCTTCGACGCACGCGCGATATCCTGAAGCCGGGTCGGCCGCCCGCGCTGTACAGACATATAAATAGGCTCTTCCGCTTGCTGTATGATCTCGTGGCGCGGGGCTGGAGCCTGCTGCGCCATCGGGGCGGCGACCGGCGCCATCAGCGACAGATCGCTGACCGTGATCCGCTCGCCCTCGCGCAGCACCAGCGCGCGCTGGAGCACATTGCCCAGCTCGCGGGCGTTGCCCGGCCACTCATGCGTTTTCAGCGCGGCGATCGCCTCGCCCGTCGGCCAGACGAACTCGGCATTGGCATTATGCTTCTCGTCAAAGCCCAGCAGCATCGAGGCTGCAATCGCCAGCACATCGCCACGGCGATCCGCGAGCGGCATCATGGCGAGCGGCATGACGTTCAGGCGCCAGTAGAGATCGCTGCGGAAGCGCCCGGCGTCCGCCTCGGCGGCAAGATCGCGGTTGCAGGCCGCGATGACGCGGACATTGACCGGAACCGGATGCGTCGCACCGACGGGAAGGATTTCACCCTCCTGCAGCGCGCGCAGTAGCTTGGCTTGCAAGTTGAGTGGCAGCTCGGCGATCTCGTCGAGCAGCAACGTGCCGCCGTCCGCAGCGAGGAACAGGCCGTCCGACGATTGCGCCGCGCCGGTGAAGCTGCCCTTCTTGTGGCCGAACAGCATCGCTTCCATCATCGTTTCGGGAAGCGCCGCGCAGTTGACGGCAATGAAATCCTTGTCCTTGCGGCCCGAGCGCGCATGGATGAAGCGCGCCATGCCCTCCTTGCCGGTGCCGGTGTCGCCCTGAATGAGCACGGTCGCGTCGCTGGTCGCGATGCGTGAAGCGAGCGACATAAGCCGCGCACTGGCGCCATCGCCCACCGCAGGCGTGCCGGAGGGGCGCAGCAGCTCCGCCACCAGCGCGCAGGCGAACTCCATATCGGCGGGACCGAACTCCACCCGTGCGGGCAGGCCATCGGCGGCGCGGATATAACGCGGCTCACCGGCGCGATAGTCTATGAGGATATCCCGGCAGGTCGCGAAGGCGATTTCGCTCGCGAGCATCACATAGATGCTGCCCTTGTCACGCGGCAGATGCGCCGCGACGGGCGCTATATCCAGATACGCATGCTCAAGCCATGTGTGCATGGCAGGCACACGGGCGCAAAGCGCGTCGCTGATGCCAAAAGTCGACATCTGTTCCAGTCCCTATCTTCTCGACAGGTCCGTGCCCCCGCACTTTCCCGTCCCTTCGATAGGGCGATTGTGCGTAATAACGCTTAGGATATGGTTAACAGCTTCCGCCTTTATTGCCGGGCGGCAATTTTTTTCCGCCCATAATGCATTTTTTTGCCGGTCGTGAAAATACCACCCCGTTTTCGGCTGAAATCTGCGGTTTTCAGCAACAGAACGGCAGAGGGTTTTTGCCGCTTTTTTGCCGCAGACCCGGCAAATCCGGGCCGTTAACGATTTAAGCCTGTCCGGCAAATGACGTTTTTTCGCTTCGAGGCCGCAAGCAAAGTTTGGCAAGCGACCGAACATTCAACAGAAGAGGAACACCCATGACTGTTATCGGAACCAACGTTGCCGCGATGCGCGCTCAGGCCGCTTCTACCTCGGCCTCCAATGCTCTCTCCATGTCGATGGAGCGCCTGTCTTCGGGCAAGCGCATCAACAGCGCGAAGGACGACGCCGCCGGCCTCGCCATCGCCACCAAGATGACCGCGCAGATCCGCGGTTTGAACGCTGCCGCCCGTAACGCCAATGACGGCGTATCACTGGCGCAGACCGCTGAAGGCGCGCTCGGCCAGATCAGCAACATCGTACAGCGCATCCGCGAACTGGCGGTTCAGTCGACCAACGGCACCGTCACCAACACGGACCGTGCGGGCCTCGACAACGAGAGCCGCGCGCTGATCGACCAGATCGACACCATCGCCACGACCACCAACTTCAACGGCGTTGCGCTGCTCGACGGTTCGGCTTCAAGCATCACCATCCAGACCGGTGTCAACTCGACCGATACCGTCTCTGTTGGCCTGTCGGATGCCCAGTCGGCGACGATGAACATCTCCAAGGCGACCACGGTTGGTACTGCCGGCACCAGCGAAATCGACCTGTCGACAGCTGCGAACGCTTCGACCGCGCTCGCCACGCTCGACACGGCGCTGAACACCATTGCTGCTGCCCGCGCTTCGCTCGGCGCCAGCCAGAACCGTCTGCAGGTTACTGTCGACAACCTAACCTCGACCGTCACCAACCTGACGGAAGCCCGTTCACGCATTGAGGACGTGGACTTCTCCGCCGAGACGACCAACCTCGCCAAGGCGCAAATTCTGAGCCAGGCCTCCACCGCGATGATCGCGCAGGCCAACCAAGCTCAGCAGGGTGTTCTCTCGCTGATCCGCTAAGATCGGTATCTGAACTGACGAATTGACAGCCCAGGGTATTGGTCCATCCTGAGTGGTCATAAGACCCCCGGCACAACTCCAGTCCCCACCGTGCCGGGGGTCTCACCTTCGATCAAAGGCCACAAGACCATAAGATCAAAGCACAAAGTAACGCACAATTTCCCCCTCCGCCCTTCCCCCAAGGGCGGAGGATTTGTTGGTATCGGAAATTATTTCCATTCAAAATCAATATAGTAAACAAAATCGCGAAAAAATTTACCATGCCGATTAAAGGTCCGGCTCACCCCGCCGTTTTTCCCTTTCGAGGCCGCGATGGCTCCCATGCCGGAGCGACCGACCTGTTAGAAAGGGACCAAAATGACTGTTATCGGAACAAATATCGCCGCAATGCGCGCCCAAAGCGCATCCATGTCCGCCTCCATGCAGTTGCAGGACTCGATGGAGAAGCTCTCCTCGGGCAAGCGCATCAACAGCGCGAAGGACGACGCCGCCGGCCTCGCCATCGCCA
>CAZLTO010000103.1:0-5322 GCA_964562475.1 uncultured Sphingobium sp.
GCTGGCGTTAGGTCCAATTCCAGCGGTGCCACAACCGTCGGATATTGTCCAATTCCAAAAGCCGAGGGGCCGCCGACCCACAAGGCATCCTTGCCGCGCAGGCGCTCGTAGCGGATCACGATATCCTGCAACGTATTGTCGAGCGCATGGCCGATGTGCAGGCTGCCGGTGACGTTCGGCGGCGGGTTGACGATAGTGAAAGGCTGCGCGTCCGGGCGCGCGGGCCGGAACAGCCCGTTCTGCTCCCAATGGGCATACCAGCGCGCCTCGATAGAGGCGGGATCGAAAGTCTTGGCGAGTTCGGTCATGGGCGAAAGGCCATAACGCCTATTGCCAGCGCGTCAATTCGCAGTTGCAGCGATAGACCCGGTTCAGAGCGGGCGGCCAGTGATCCGCGCGATCTCCTTGGCGACCATACCCTCGACAAGACGCGGCAGGTTGGCGTCCAGCCATTCCTTCATCATCGGGCGGAGCATCTCGCGCACCAGACCCTCCAATGTATTGTCTGCCGCTTCCGGCTCGGCAGGCTTCACGAGCAGCGAGGACAGCGCATCGAGCGAAGACCGCGCGGCACCGGCGCTTTCAGGAGAAACGATGCTCTCCGCAGCCACTTGAGCAGCAACAGGAGCGGCAGCCTTCACAACCGGCTGGGCATCTTCTGGCGCCTCAATGGCAACCGCAGGCGTTGCATTCGGCATCGGCGGTGTCTCCTCCATCGCCTCGGCAATCTCGAACGTCTCGGTCAGGTCCAACGCGGTGTCATCGACCAATTCATCAAGCTCGAAACTATCGGATTCTTCGGCGGCAGGTTCCTCAACCTTGGCATTTTTACCGACTCGCGGCATCTCTTCGGTCAGTTCCAGAACCTCGTCGACATAGGAAGATGCGACGAGGCCATCGTCCGCCTCCTTGGCAAGGCTGGCGACCACGGCCTTGCGGTGCGATTCGCGATCAGCTTCACGCCGACCAGCCGATCTCGCCTCCTTGCGAGAAGCAACATCCCCATCTTCAGCAATTATCCGCTTGATAGAAGACAATATTTCCTCCATCGACGGTTCTTTGCTCATATCGCCCATCTGAATTTCACCTGCTGCCCACGCCCCCGCGCTTGGCGGCACATTGCCATGGTTAAAAATTGTGTCAAGCGCGCTGCGCAACGCTTAATTTACCTTAATTTCTGCGCTTCGTCAAAAGACGAAACCGACCGTTTCCGGTTCGAAACCTGCGGCGCGTACAATCTCCATATCGGCGAGGGCGACAAAGCCCACTGCACCGCCCGCCTTCAGACCACTCATCAGACGCGTCACACCGCGCTCATTGAGGCCCATCGCGATCCGTCCACCCTCTGCGAGCTGGCTGGTCAGCGCCACAGGAAAGGCATCGACCGCACCCTCGATCACGATCACGTCATAGGGGGCGTTTTTAGTGTTACCCTTGGCGGGATTGGCGCTGACCGAACTCACCTCCGCCCCCATCGCCTTCAAGAGCGCCGCCGTGTAGCCGGTGGTATCGCCGAGCAGTAGCACTTTGTCGCCCGCCTCGATCTGCGCGGCGGTGAGCAGACGCCCGGTGGCGAGCGGCGGGTTCATCATCTGCCCCCCGCCGAGCGGGATCGGGCGGTCGGTATAGCAGGTCTCGCGCCGCGTGGCAGGCACGAATTCCTCGCGCGCCACGCTCGCCATCGCGGATATAACCGTAGGGTCGTTGACGTCGCTGGTCCGAAGCTGGCTTGCCACCATAGCGGCGCGCATGGCCGCGAAATCACCCTTGCTCATTGTGCCTCCCGAATCGTGACATACCGGCCACGCTCCAACCGTACCCCGCCATCTAGGATCAAATCATTGTGCGGTCCAGCCGCCATCAACCGAGATGTTCGCGCCCGTGATATTAGCAGCGGCGTCGGAAATCAGGAATACTGCGGTGGCCGCGACCTGCTCCACCGTGACGAACTGCTTGGTCGGCTGACCCGCGAGCAAGACGTCGTTCATCACCTGATCCCGCGTCATGTTGCGCGCCTTCATTGTGTCGGGTATCTGGTTCTCGACCAGCGGCGTCCAGACATAGCCGGGCGAAATGCAGTTCGCGGTGATGCCGAAGGTCGCAGTTTCCAGCGCGATCGTCTTGGTGAGGCCTGCAAGGCCGTGCTTGGCGGTAACATAGGCCGATTTGAACGGCGAGGCTGTGAGCGAGTGCGCCGATGCGGTCTGGATAATCCTGCCCCATTTCTGCTGCTTCATATAGGGGATCGCAAGACGGCAGGTGTGGAAGGCGGAATTCAAATTGAGCGCGATGATGAGGTTCCATTTGTCGACCGGGAAATCCTCAATCGGCGAAACATGCTGCATCCCGGCGTTATTGATGAGGATATCGACACCGCCGAACGTGTCAGCAGCCTCCTGCATCATCGCCTCGATTTCCTGGGTCTTGGTGAGGTCATGGCCGGAATAGATCGCCTTCGCGCCGCTCGCCGACTCAAGCGCCTGACGCTCCTTTTCGATCGCATCAAGCTCGCCAAAGCCGTTGATGACGATGTTCGCGCCCTCCGCCGCCAGCGCCTTCGCATAGGCCAGGCCGATCCCCGAAGTTGAGCCGGTGATCAGCGCGGTTTTGCCTTTCAGGGTCATATCGTCTTTTCCTTTATGTGGTTACGCGCCTGCAGATCGAAAATCGAACTTTTACCGTTGGCTATGTTCTGCGCGATGAGATCGCCTTTGTGGAGCACGGCGGACACGGCCTCCTGCCCCTGTATCCAGTGATCGCGCATCGTGGCGCGAGAAAACTCAAAATCACGCGCGCCGCTCTCCCATTCGCGCGAACGATAGATGAGGTGGACGATGTTAACCACACCTTCCGGGATCAGCGCGGTAAGCCGCTTTACCTCGGGATCGTCCATCATTTCGGGCGGCAGCTTCGCGATCAGCTTTTTCACCGCCTTATGGAGCTTCATCTGCGCCAGATACTGGTCGGTCACATGGCGGGTGCGGCTGGAATACTGAATATCCTTGGTACGGGACCAGACATCGGTAATCTCCAGCGGTAACGGCCCTTCGGCCGGAAACAGATCGACCTGAAAGATCAGCATATCGCCCTGCCGATGATCGAGGCCGCCATCCCACTAATCCCGCCCGTATATCTGGATCGCGGGGAGGCCGGGCGGGAGTGCGCCGGACGCCATGATGTGCCGGTGATCGATGCGCACCCGGTCCGGCCCGCAGGTATCGAAATAGACGAAATTGCCACTCTCCACATCGACGGCGCCGACAGACAGCCGCACCGGCCCATCGTTGAGCAGATCCCAGTCGATATGCTCGTTCAGGGTGGCGATCAGCGGAGAGCTGTCATAGATGCTGGTCGCGGATGCGCTGCCGGGCTGCGCCATCAACGTCGGTAGGAAATGCGGGTGAAAGAAGCCAGGCACGCCGAACATCGCCACAGCGCCCGCGGCCGCAAGGTGCGCGACTTCGCGAATGCCGTCTGTCGGCATGAACAGCAGATCGGGCAGGCTGGCGCTCACCCTATCCCAGAAGGATCGCAGCTTCGCCATGCGATCTTGCGGTAGGTTGCCCGCGATGATCGCAGCATTGACTGCACCAATCGAAATGCCCGCTACCCAGTCGACCTCGATGCCATTGCGCTCCAGCTCCTGATAGACGCCCGCCTGATAGGAGCCCAGCGCGCCGCCGCCCTGAAGCAACAACGCCACGCACTCCGGCAGCGGCAGGGCGGTTTGCCGATCCAAGGAAAGGGACGTGCGCAGGGCATCCATATTGCACTGCAATATAGACTATTCTGGCTGGTGCCAAGGGGCATGCTTTTCTTGTGTGGCCATTTGCCTTACTTAGGCGTTCCCCGGATCGAGCTTAATGGAGGACGCCGCATCATGCGCCTGGATGACGAGCAGGAAAGCAGCAACTTCGAGGTCCAGCAGGGCGGAGGAGGCCTTGGCGGGGGTTTTGGTGGCGGAAATCTGCTGGGCTTCCTGCTGCCAATGATCGGCTCGCGCTTCGGCTGCTGGGGTATAGCGGCAGTGTTGCTGATTTTCGCGGTGATGGGTGGCGGCCTGAACCTCGGCTCGCTGGTTGGCGGCGGCGCGCCTGGCGTCCAATCATCGCAGGACGCGGGCCAACTGACCGAGGTGCAGCACTGGTCGCTGAAAGTGCTGGGATCGACCGAGAGAGTCTGGGGCCAGGTCTTTTCGCAGAACGGACTACAATATCAGCCGGCCACGCTCGTCTTTTATTCCCAGAGCGGGATGTCCGGCTGCGGCGCGGCTCAGTCCGCAATGGGTCCGTTCTATTGCCCCAATGACAGGAAGATCTATCTCGACACCGATTTCTTTACCGAACTGAAGGATCGCTTTGGCGCGCCCGGCGATTTCGCCCAGGCCTATGTGATCGCGCATGAGGTAGGCCACCATATTCAGGATCTGGAAGGCACGCTCGCCAAGGTGCATGAGCTACAGGGCCGCGCCAGCGAAGCCGAGGGCAATGCGCTGCAGGTGCGGGTGGAATTACAGGCGGATTGCTATGCCGGAGTCTGGGGCAAGCTTACCGGCCTCATGGAAGCGGGCGATTTGCAGGAGGGTCTGAAGGCCGCGCAATCTATCGGCGACGACACGCTTCAGCGCAACGCCGGGCGCACGCCGATGCCAGATAGCTTCACCCATGGCTCCTCAGAGCAGCGCATGCTCTGGCTGAAACATGGGCTGGATAGCGGCAACCCGGCCGCGTGCGACACGTTCAGCGGAGACATTTGAGCGGACATCTCGCTCCGCCCTCGCCTCCGTTTCGCCGGATCGGGGAAAAATGAGCCCCCACCTTTTCAGGGTTAGGGGGCTCAGACTTTCAGGGGGGGGGGGTGGTCATTGGCGTGCGACCCGACAGCAACGCAGCAACTGCCAATGACCGTACCACGTTGCTTGTGGGCTTCGGGAAGGTTGTTGCGAAGGGATGGCGCGCAGATAGACGCGCGTCACAAAAACGTCATGTCCCGTAACTGCGGGACAAGAAAAACCAGAATAAAGTGAAGACCTAAAACATAAAAAGGGGCCGCATTTTGTATAAATGCGACCCCTCAACAATAATATTATAAATTCAGGTTCAATCCTGTGTCAGAAAATCCGGCAAGCCGCCTGGTGCTTCGTCTTCATTGCCTGAACCTTCGGGTCGCGGCCCGCGATCGCCACGTGGGCCGCGATCCCGATCCCGGCCACCGCCACGACGACGATCCCCGCCGCGATCACCACGATCGCTGCGCGGGCCGCGATCACCACGGTCACCCCGATCGCTCTTTTCGCGCGGCGGGCGGGTGTCTTCCAGTTCC
>CAZLTO010000104.1:0-5308 GCA_964562475.1 uncultured Sphingobium sp.
GGCCGTCCATGTCGACGACCTCGAAAGTCCAGCCCTGATCGTCGAAACTCTCGCCCAGCTCGGGCAAATGTTTCAGATGCCATAATACCCGGCCCGCAACGGTGGCGTAATCCCGTTCTTCCTCCAGGGTGAGGCCAATCTTCTCCGCGAGCTGATCGATCGGCATCTGCCCGGATACCAGCAAGCTGCCATCCTCGCGTTCCACGAGATCAGGCTCGTCATAGAGATCAGCGTCGGACGCGAACGTGCCGGCAATGGCCGAGAGCAGATCGGAAGGCGTGACGATGCCCTCGAAATGTCCATATTCATCATTCACCATCACCATCGGTACCTCGGACCTGCGCAGAACTTCGAGCGCGTCCATCGCATCGACCTGATCCGGCACCACCGCCACCGTGCGCATCAGCGCCGAAACATCAATCTTCTCCCGTTTCAACAGCGCAGACATGATGTCGCGGGCCTGCACCACGCCGATAATCTCTTCGACGCTGCCATTGCCGACCGGCAGGCGGGTGTGCGGGGTGGCGAGCAACTTGGCCCGCAGCGCCCGCGCGTCGCTCGACACATCGACCCAGTCGACATCGGTGCGCGGCGTCATCACCTCGCGGACCGGGCGATCGGCAAGCCGCACGACGCCGGAAATGATCGCCCGTTCGCTCTCCTCGATCACGCCGGATTTGCTCGCCTCGGCGACGATCAGATGCAGCTCTTCGGCGGTGACATGCGCCTCGCTCTCGCGGTTGAGGCCCAGCGCACGGAATATAAGCGCCGAGCAGCCATCCAAAAGCCAGACCAATGGCGCCGTCAGCTTCGCCAGCCACAGCATCGGTCGCGCCATCCATATGGCGATGGGTTCAGGCGCGCGTAATGCGAACTGCTTCGGCACCAATTCACCGACAATCAAGGAAGCAAAGGTAGTAAGACTGATGACGAGGGCAAACCCGGCAGTAACCGCGCTCTCATGACCCAATCCAAGCAGCTCCATACGCTCTGCGACTGGACCGCCGAGGCTCGCGCCGGAATAGGCGCCCGCGCCAATGCCGATCATCGTGATCCCGATCTGCACCGTGGAAAGGAACTTGCCCGGATCTTCCGCCAGCGTCAGCGCCACCCGCGCACCCTTTTTGCCTGCCCTCTCCGCCGCCTGAAGCCGGGGCCGCCGGGCCGAGACAATCGCCAACTCGGACATGGCGAACACGCCATTGAGCGCGATGAGCGCAAGAATGATGAGGACATCCACCCAGGGAAAAGGCGTCAAGGATACCGTCTGGTGCATAATATTGCAGCCTTCATGCCGGGAATCTTTCGATAGCACAACAGGGAGATCAGGCACCGTTCAGGGTTGATGAGGGAACATTCATGCGCCCATCCGGGTTTTTATCGCAGGTGGGCAGATGCCGGATGGCAAAAAGAAGGATAATATTATGATGAAGCTCAACACCGCAGGGATTGGCGCGCTGATGCTAGCGCTCGCCACGACAGCCTGCGTCACTGACCCGACAACCGGCAAGAAGCATATTTCAAAAGCCGCGATTGGCGGCGTGGGCGGCGCGCTCGGCGGCTATCTGCTGGGCGATCTGGTCGGCGGCAAGCGTGACCGCACGGAGAAGATCGTCGGTGCGGGTATCGGCGCGGTCGCGGGGGCAGGCATTGGCGCTTATATGGACGCGCAGGAAAAGAAGCTGCGCGAGAAAACGGCGGGCACGGGCGTCGATGTGGTCCGCGATGGCGACAACCTGCTGCTGCGCATGCCCTCCGGCATCACCTTCGCCTATGACAGCGACGCGGTGCAGCCGCAGTTCCAGCCGACGCTCAACGAAGTCGCCACCGTGCTTGTAGACTATCCCAAGACCTATATCGATATATACGGCCACACGGACGCCGACGGTTCGGAGGCGTATAATCAGGGCCTGTCGCAGCGGCGGGCGACCTCTGTGCAGAGCTATTTGGCCGGGCGTGGGATTCAGACCGTGCGTATGGCGACCAAGGGTTTCGGCGAAACGCAGCCCATCGCCAGCAACGAGACCGCCGAGGGCAAGGCCCAGAACCGCCGTGTCGAGATCAAGATCGTGCCAGTGACGGAAGCGGACGTCGCCGCGAGCTGATGACGGGGGGTGGAGTGTCCACCACCGCCGCCTCCCCTGACACCCACCCCGTGCGAAAGTTGCCCTGTGGCCCGGGGCTCACAACCCGACCCGCGAGCGGGGGGAGCAAGACACCCAAAAGCCGCGTGATCACCGCCTCGATCTTCTGCCCCGGCACCGCCATCAGCGCGCCAGCCGAAAGCAGCGCGGCGATCATCAGCGCCAGATTCGCGGCAATCGCGCCGAGCACGACAAGCCGCTCCTCCAGCCCGTCCGCCCGCGCCATCAGCAGCATCACGGTGGTGATCGTCCCCGGCCCGGCGATCATCGGCATCGCCATCGGGAAGACGGAAACATCCTCCACCTCGGGCGAATCGATGATCTTCTGCGCGCGGTCCTCGCGGCGCTGGGTGCGCTTCTCGAACACCATGTCGAGCGCGATCATGAACAGCATGATGCCGCCCGCGATGCGGAAGCTGTTGAGCTCGATCCCCAGCGTGTGCAGCAGCTGCTTGCCCCACAGCGCGAAGATCAGGAGAATGATGGCGGCGATGAGCACCGCGCGCAGGGCCATGCTGCGGCGATGCTGTGCGCCCACGCCGCGGGTGAGGCTGGCGTAAATCGGTGCGCAGCCGGGCGGGTCGATCACCACGAACAGGGTGACGAAAGCAGAGATGAACAGCGCGAGCATGAAACCGCTATAGCGCCAGATACGGGATCATTCCACACCGGGCAGCCGGATATTATGGCTGCGTTTTGGCGGGCGGTTGTTGCTTCGTGGGCTTGGGTGGAAGGGTTTTCCCGAGGTTGGGCAGATATGAGTGCAGCATCGCTTTCACCTGTTCCGACAATTCTGTGCGCGGGCCGTTGGTGAAGAGTACATCCCTCGGAATGTAGTAGAGCATGCTGCCGCTGGTCGCGGGCAGGATGACGGACGCCTGTTTCTTCCAAAAGGCTTCATCGCGCACATAGAGCGCAAGCCCATCCTTCATCGCGATCATCCGCGCCAGCGGGACCGGGGGATAGTCCGCAGGCTGCAGCACATAATTGCGCGGGAAAGCGGGTGCGTCGGCGCGGTGGGCATAATAGTTCCAGATCTCCGGATGTCCGCCATAAGCCTGTTGTGGCACGCGCGGGTCCGACGGGTGCGGAAACAGCGCCTGCTCGATATTTATGCGCTGGAAGACTGAGGAGTCGCCGTTCCTGTATCCGGCCGTGCGGTCCTCGATCTGGGTGCCGACCTCGCGATGCGCCATCACCGGGCGCGAGGCGGTCGGCCAGGATAAGGCGAAGCCTGCGATGAGAGTGGCAAATGTCAGCACGGATGCTGCGTGTGTGGCGCCTTCCCGTCGCATGCCAAGCAAGGTCCGCCAGTAGGCGGCCAGCGCAAGGATCGCCACCGGCGCGAAATAATGCAGCGCCGAGCGATATTGCAAATAATAGAAAGCGAAGAGGATAAACCCGGCAAGCGCCAGCGCGCGCGTCACGCGATCCTGCCAGTACCACGCCACAAACAGCGCGAGGCCAGGCAGGATGCCGACCGGCACAAACGCCCAGGCGAAGCGCACCAGCTGATCGAGTTGCAGATGCACCAGCCGCTCGATAAAAGCGCCGGTGCCAGGCTCGCTGCCCGGCGGGGCAAGGTTGATCAGCGCGAATACATATGGCGTCAGCGCCTCCAGCGCGATCATCACGGCCAGCACGCCGACCGTATACAGCATAAGCCGCCAAGGCACCGGACGCAGGAACATTATTGCGCCGATCAGCCATGCGCCAAGCATCGGCGGCGCATTGGGCGAGGTCAAATACAGCAGCGCGACACTGATCGCCGAACCACGCGTCCGTCCCTTCAGGAACTCCAGCAGATAGCCACAGAAGAACAGCAGCAACAGCCCATCCTGCACGCCGGGCAATGCGATGTCTGCGCTATAGGGGTCTTCCGATGCGCTGAACGCCATCACCAGCGTGTACAGCGCCAGCGCGCCCGCCAGCAGCAGCCGCTCGACCGTGCGCATCCTCCGCCGCTGGCCTTGTTCGATCACGCCGGTGAGCGCACAATATAATGGCAGCAGTATCAGCACATAGGTGAGGCGCAGCGCTACCTCATATTCCCCTAACAACCGCACCAGCCACGAGGCCGGGAATACGCACAGCAAGGATGTGATGACCGGCCAGGTCGCGAAGCCGCCCGCGTTCTCCGGCCAGAAGGGCAGCGGCTGGCGCAGCATCAGCCGCGCAGTCTCGAAAAAATGCAGGCCATCGCCGTTGAAGCTCTCCCAGAAGAATTTGGGCGCGAGTGTTGCGATAATGAGCGTGCCCAGCCCGGCGGCGATAGCCAGCGTCGTCAGATCACCGCGATCAAAGGCGGGCATCGTGAACCGATGCGGCCATTCGCGCGACACCAGCCATGCGAAATGCGCGGAGACCAATGTGCAGACCAGCACCATCAGGCCGAAGGTCCAGCCGGTGAGCGGCTCGGCGAGGATCGCCTGCACCAGCATCGCGCCGAACGTGACGATGAACAGGCTGAGCACCAGGCCCGAAACCATCCACTCCGCCACGGTGCGCGCCCGGCCTAGTGCTATGCCAAGCATCAGCCCCGGCCCAAGCAGCAGCGCGAACGCGCTCAGAGCCACCAGCGGCGCGGCGATATAGAGCCAGTGTGCCGCGTCCGGCACGAAATAGGGCATCGGGCTGTAGGCGAGATCATGCAGGCCGGCCACCGTCTCCATCACATAGCGACCGAAGATCAGTGCGGGGAGAGAGGCTATTATCAGGATGGAAAGGGGACGAGTAAGACGAACGCGCTCGGAGCCCTTCGGCATCAGGCGACCGATCTCACTTCGGGAGAAGCGGCGGCGTCCTGCGCCTCGATTTCGGCGGCCTTCGCCTCGACGAGTTTCACGATATGCTCGATCATGTCGGCATCCTGCACATGATGATCGGTGAGTCCGGAAAGAGAGACCATATGCTTGCCGTTACCGCCGCCGGTGATGCCGATGTCGGTTTCACGCGCCTCGCCGGGGCCGTTCACCCCGCAGCCCAGCACCGACAGCGAAAGCGGCGTGCGGATATGCTGGAGCCGTTCCTCCAGCGCCTGCACGGTGCGGATCACGTCAAACCCCTGCCGCGCGCAGGACGGGCAGGAGACGACGCGCACGCCGCGGGTGCGCAAGCCCAGCGATTTGAGGATTTCATAGCCCACGCGCACTTCCTCTTCCGGC
>CAZLTO010000105.1:0-5307 GCA_964562475.1 uncultured Sphingobium sp.
AGCCTTGGGACAGGCTCTTTTACGTGATATTCTCTGCGTCATTGGATATCACTAACTTCATGCCGGATAATGGTAAGACTGCAAGGTCAAGTTATTGCCGTAAACAAATTAACGAACATTTCATTACAGATGTCGCGATCCCGATCTCATCTGATCGTTATTTCAATACGTACATGGTTGCCATGAATATTCCAGAGGCGCAAGTGCAACTGCTCTCGAGTATTGGCAATGCTGGCTTCTGGAACCTTGGCTCAACCAGCGAGCTGAAGGACCAATTCAACTCGCTTGCACGGACCATATTGATGTCCGTTTTGAACGAATATCTGTACGGCTACTGTTCAGCCGCAAGAACGGATGGCGCCTATGTCACCGACGGCGCCACCAACGCGACCCTGCCCAAGACGATCGAGCAGGACGCGCTGACGCTGGAAGAGGCCGCGCAGCTCATCGACACGCGCGCGGCAGCGGCTCCAGCGAAGAAGGGCAAGAAGAAGGCCGCGCCGAAGAAGAAGGCGGCGGCGAAGAAATAGGCTGGGCATTCCTGTGCTATCATAAATGCCCATGGCATATTGTCGGAGACAGGATAGGATAAGGCTGTTCAACCAGCGAGTGGAGTAAGTTCTTGACCACAGCAAATGCCTGGGCCGCGCCGGCCGCACACGCTCCGTTCGTTCCGTTCAGCTTTGAACGGCGTGAGCTTCGTCCCGATGACGTTCGGGTCGACATACTCTTTTGCGGGATATGCCATTCGGATATCCATTTTGTGGCGGGAGATTGGGGCGCACCCGGTTATCCCTGCGTGCCGGGTCATGAAATTGTCGGCCGCGTCAGCGCGATTGGGTCCGGGGTGACGAAGTTCCAGGTGGGCGATCTGGCTGGTGTTGGCTGCATGGTGGACAGTTGCGGCCACTGCGACTCCTGCTCCGAGGGGCTGGAGCAATATTGTTCCACCGGCATGGTCGGCACCTATATGGGCGTCGAGACCGGCACCGGCAAACCGACCTATGGCGGCTATTCGGACTTTATTGTGGCGCGCGAGAGCTTCGTACTGAAGATCAACCATGCCGAGCAGGATTTGCCGGGCGTGGCGCCGCTGCTGTGCGCAGGGGTAACCACATGGTCACCCTTGCGGCACTGGGGCGCGGGGCCGGGCAAAAAGGTCGGTGTCGTCGGGATCGGCGGGCTCGGGCATATGGGTATCAAGCTCGCGCACGCGCTGGGTGCGCATGTCGTTGCGTTTACCACCTCTGCCGCGAAGGCGGACGAGGCCAGGAGGCTGGGTGCGAACGAGGTTGTTGTCACCCGCGATCCCAAAGAGGCTGTCGCGGCGCACCGGGCGAGCTTCGATCTCATCCTCAACACTGTATCGGCGTCGCAGAATCTCGATTTCTACACCGCGCTGCTGAAACGCGACGCGACCCTCGTTCTGCTGGGTGCGGGCATCGAACCACATAGCGGTCCGAACCCCATGGCGCTGCTCAGCCGTCGCCGCAGTATCGCTGGATCGGCGATCGGCGGGATAGCGGAAACCCAGGAAATGCTCGATTTTTGCGCAGAGCATCGGATCACGGCGGACATCGAGCGCATTGTGGTGCGCGATGTCGATGCCGCCTATAAGCGAGTATTGGCGAGTGATGTGAAATATCGCTTTGTCATCGATATGCAGACCCTGCCTCACGGTTGATCCGTGCTGGGATGGCAAGCGCACTTCGCAAGCCGCAAATCCTCAGAGCGAAGCTGCAGACCTTTTTGCTGCTGCCAGTGCGCGGCCTTTTCTGCGTCTCATCGCAAATCCAATGCCTGCAAAGCCAACGATCATCAGCGCCCAGCTTGCCGGCTCTGGGACGCCGCCGGTCAACGAACTGGAGGGCAGGATATGGAATCCATTCGCGGTATAGGTCGATAGGAAACTGTCGACATTATCGTTAAAAAAGCCGCTCGCAAAAGCCAGCGTCGAGGAGCAGGGGCTGCCGCCATAGCAATTGTCCGATGGAAAGGCATTGTTGGAAAGGTTGACGACTATTGAGGGGTTCAGCCCTGTTACGCTGTTGTTGTTATATCCGAGCAGCAAAACGCCCTTGATTGACGAAACGCCGCTCCCTGAAAAAGCGAAATTCACCGGCTCATAGGAGGACAGGAACAGAAGAAGGCTGTTCTGGCTCTGGTCATCCACCAGAATATTGGCGGTGCTGGTGACGCCCGGCACACGGCTGCTATAGGCTTCGTAAATCGAAATTCCGTGCACCAATATGTTGTCATTGGGTGGCGAAACCACGGAATACAGGGGGTATGGATATTGCGCGCTGGTGACAATTATCGGTGTCGCGGCTGCGGCGTGACCGAATGTCATTAGCATCAGTGGTCCGAGCAGAATGCAAACTAGTCTCGAAACTGAAAACATGACTGCTCTCCCCTGTTGGAAGAGCATTTATAGCTAACGAAGCCCTGCTTTTGCAAGCGCGAAGCGGTGAATTGATCTTAGGAAATCGGAACTGGCGGCGTTTGCGGATTGCAACCGGGGCGTTTTTCTGCATGGTGCCTCCGTTCCGCATTCACGACAGATGTCATATGCCAACAGGATATCATGATGGATTTTGCCGCGTTTGACATAGCTTCGCTTCTTCCCTTCATCGCCGTGGGATTTGTCGCGCAGGCGGTGGACGGGGCGCTGGGGATGGCCTTCGGGGTGATCACCAATACGATGCTGGTCGGGGTTCTGGGTCTGCCACCCGCGCAGGCATCGGCGCGCGTGCATGTGGTCGAGACGTTCACCACGGCCATTTCCGGCCTCAATCACCTGTTCCACGGCAATGTCGACTTCAAGCTGTTTTTCAGGCTGTTGATTCCCGGCATGATCGGCGGCGTGACCGGCGCCTATCTGCTTACCCAGGTCGATGGGGCGGTCGTCAAGCCGTTCGTGCTGGCCTATCTGGTCTGTATCGGTCTGTGGCTGCTGGTGCGCGGCATTCTCTATCCGCCCAAGATACTCAAGCCCAAGCTGGTGGAGCCACTCGGCCTCGTCGGTGGCTTTCTCGATGCCGCTGGCGGTGGCGGCTGGGGGCCTATCGTCACCTCCAACCTGCTGGTGCAGGGCGCCGAGCCGCGCAAGGTGGTCGGCACGGTGAACAGCGTCGAGTTTTTCCTGACGCTCACCATTTCCGCGGCGTTCATCTCGCAGTTGGGATTTGCCGATGTTGCGGGTGCGACGCTCGGTTTGCTGATCGGTGGGGTATGCGCGGCGCCGTTCGGCGCGATCATGGCGAAGCGCATGTCGCCGAAGCTGATGCTGACCCTCGTCGGCATCGTCCTCAGCATCACCAGCGGCTATTCGCTGATCAAGGCGCTGAGCTGAACGGTGGGTGAAAGTGGAGTGAGGTCACTCCACCCAGTCGAGGCCGATGTCGCGATAGACGCTGCGATCCTCGTCCCAGCCTTCCTTGACCTTGACATGGAGGTAGAGGTGGACCGGGCAGCCGAGCAGCGTTGCGAGCTCCGCGCGAGATCGGGAGCCGATTTCCTTGAGGCGCTGGCCGCCCTTGCCGAGCACGATCGCGCGCTGGCTCGATTTCGCGACGAGGATCTGCTGGTGGATTTCCACCGAACCATCCGCGCGCTCCGAATATTGCTCGGTCTCGACCGCTGCCTCATAGGGTAGCTCGGCATGAAGCTGGAGATAGATCTGCTCGCGCGTGATTTCGGCTGACAGCATTCGGTCGGTTGCGTTGGAGACCTGATCCGCTGGGAAGTGCCACGGCCCCTCGGGCATGGCGGCGGCAAGCGCGGCCTTCATCTCGGCAAGTCCATCGCCTGTCGCGGCGCTGATGAAGAAGGTTTCCTTGAACGGGATGCGTTCATTGAGGCGCTGGGCGTGGATAAGGAGCTTGCCCTTGTCGGCGATATCGACCTTGTTGAGGATGAGGATCTTGGGCTCGCGCCGCGCCTCCAGCCCCTTGAGCATCGCCTCGACCTTCTCGCCCAGCCCCGCCTTGCTATCGACCACAAGGGCGATGAGATCCGCATCCTGCACGCCGCCCCACGCCGCCTGCACCATCGCGCGGTCGAGCCTCCGTTTGGGCGCGAAGATACCCGGCGTGTCGACCAGCACGATCTGCGCATCGCCCTCCAGCGCCACGCCAAGGACGCGGGTGCGCGTCGTTTGCGCCTTCGGGCTAGTGATGGCGATCTTCTGCCCGACTAGGGCGTTCACAAGCGTCGATTTACCGGCATTGGGTGCGCCGAGCACGGCGACGACGCCGCAATGCTGAGCCGTCGGTTCCGCTATTTCAGGGATGTCATGTGTCATTCAGTTTTTCCAGTAACAGGCGCGCGGCCTCTGTCTCTGCCTCCTGCTTGGAGGAACCGGTCGCCTGCGCCTCGCCGACATTGCGGATCGTGACGCTGACGGTGAACTGCGGCGCATGGGCGGGGCCGGAGCGATCGACGAGTGCATATTCGGGGGGTTTGCGCTTGTGGCTCGCGGCCCACTCCTGCAGCGCGGACTTGGAATGCTTGGGCGCAGTGGCTACGCCCTGCACCCGGCTGTTCCATATCGAGCGCACGAACCGGCCCGCCGTTTCCAGCCCCGCGTCGAGATAGAGTGCGCCGATCAGCGCCTCGATCATGTCGCCCAGCACGTTGGTGCTTTCCTGCGCGCCGTCATCGCGCGCTTGCTTGCCGAGGATCATGTGCGCCTGAAGGCCGATTTCCCGGGCTATTTCGGCGCAGACATCGCGCGAGACCAGCTGGTTGAGGCGCGCGGAGAGCTTGCCCTCCGGCTCGTGTGGATACAGCGCATACAACCATGCGCCGATCACGAGCCCGAGCACGCGGTCGCCCAGAAATTCCAGCCGCTCATAATGATCGGCTGACGCGCTGCCGTGGGTCAGCGCCTGAAGGTAGAGCAGGCGGTTCTGCGGTTCCCAGCCCGTAAGCGCGATAATCCAGTCGAGGCGCTCCTGATTATTCAAGAATGCATCCTAGAAGCCTTGGCCGATCCTATTCCACCGTGCGGCGGTAAACCAGGTCCACGGCAGGAACCAGTTTGCGCTGCCGTCGGTGGAGAAGACGCTGACGAGTGCGCGCCCGACCATATTTTGTTCGGGCACGAGGCCGATCGCGCCGCCATCCTGCGCGAGGAAGCGGCTGTCCGCGCTGCGATCCCGGTTGTCGCCCATCAGGAACAGATGGCCTTCGGGTACGGTGATGGCGGCGCGGTTGTCGCCCGGCCCATCGGGATCGACATCCAGCACCTCATAGCTCTTGCCGTTGGGCAGCGTCTCGCGGAAGCGGGGATAGCGGCAAAAATTC
>CAZLTO010000106.1:0-5278 GCA_964562475.1 uncultured Sphingobium sp.
TACCCTGTCTTCCGCCGCAACGGCCCCGGAAGGCAGCACCGGGGCAGCTATATCCGCCGACGACACCGTGCATTGTTATGGCGTCAATAGCTGCAAGGGCACGGCGGACTGCAAGACCACGACCAACAGCTGCAAGGGTATGAACGTCTGCAAGGGCCACGGCTTCAAGGCGATGAAGGCCGGCCAGTGCCTCACCAAGGGCGGCACCATCGGCGATCTCGCGGCCTGATTCTAGGCCGCACCCCGCGCGGCCCGGCACGCCCCCTAGCCGGGCCGCGCACCCATATCCCGTAAAAGGACCACTCATGACGACCAGCATCGCCCCGTTCAGCGGCTTCGGCCTCGGCCTCCGAAAGGAGCATTATGCTGATTATCTGGCCAATGACCCGGAGCGCTCAGTGCCGGTTGATTTCGTGGAGATCATCTCGGATAACTATATGGTCGATGGCGGGCGGCCGCTCGCTACACTCGACGCTATCCGCGAACGCCATCCGGTCGCGATGCACGGCGTATCGATGTCGATCGGCTCAGCCAACGGGCTGGATCGCGACTATCTCGCGCGTTTGAAGGCGCTGGCAGACCGGATCGAGCCGCTCTGGGTTTCCGATCATCTGTGCTGGACCGGGATCAACGGGCACAACACGCACGACCTGCTGCCTTTGCCTTATAAGCGCGAGGCGCTGGATGTCGTGTGCGCCAATGTAGCCCAGGCGCAGGACGCGCTCGGTCGCCCGATGCTGATCGAGAATCCGTCGAGCTATTGCCATTTCCCCGATGCCGACATGAGCGAATGGGAGTTCCTTGCCGCGCTTGCCCGCCGCACCGGCTGCTATTTGCTGCTCGATATCAACAATGTCTATGTGAGCGCGGTCAATCATGGCTTCGATGCACACGCTTTCCTCGCAGGCATCCCGGCGGAGCGGGTGCGGCAGATCCATCTCGCGGGCCATACGCCCGGCGAGATATTGATCGACACGCATGACCGCGCCGTTTGCGCTGATGTCTGGTCGCTCTATGCCGAGGCATACGCGCGTTTCGGCCCGGTCGCCACGATGATCGAGCGCGACGACGACATCCCGCCGCTCGACGATCTGCTCGCCGAACTGGATCAGGCGCGCGTCATCATCGCCGCACAGACGAGCATCGCGGCATGATCGGGCTGGCCGCAACCCAGCGTGCATTTCAGGCACAAATCCTGTGCGAGGACGTACCGCTCCCTCCCTGCTGGGATGCGCGCATGCAGGCCGGGCTGGATGTCTATCGCAATGCCTATCGTGCACGGCTGATTTCTGCCTTGCGCACCAGCTATGAGCGGGTATGGACATGGATCGGCGACGAGGCTTTCGATGCCGCCGCCGCGCACCATCTGATCCTACATCCGCCTAAAAGCTGGACGCTGGACGATGCCGGAGCAGGCTTTGATGAAACCCTGGCTGAAATGCTCCCTGATGACCCGGAGGTGACCGAACTGGCATGGCTCGAATGGACCATGCAGACCGCCTTCACCGCCGCCGAGACGCAAGCGCTGTACGCAACATCCTTTGCTGCCCGCACGGCGGCTTTCGGCGAGGAGGACTGGACGGCACTGCGTCTCTCGTTCGCACCTTCGCTCGTGACCCGCACTATCCTCACGCGCTGCACTGACATCTGGCGCGCCATCGCGACCGAGGGTGATGCGCCCGATCCACTGGTGCTCGATGCCCCCGCGACACTCATCGTCTGGCGCGACGGGTTGCAACCGCGCTTTCGGGTGTTGACAGAGGTAGAAGCGATAGCGATGACCGCGTTGCGCGCTGGGCGGACGCTGGGTGCCATCTGCGAGAATATGGTCCCCACTTATGGCGAGGAGCAAGCTGCGACAGAAGCGGGCGCCATGCTCGGTCGCTGGATTGGCGACGGGATGATCGCGGATATCAGCTGACCTCGCCGCTTGACGACGGCCCTCTTCGGAGCAAAGTTCCCCACGCGAGACTTGAGCCGATTCTGCGAGGGGATATGACCGACATCAATGATGGGCGACCCGCGCACGATCATGGCAGGACGCAGTGACCCTGCGCAACATCCCTCTCCAATGGATTATACCGATAGCCCTGTTGGCGCTGGGTCTTGCCGCATGGATGGTCTTCTCCGCCCGCCCGATCACGGTTGAGACGGTGCCGGTAGAAAAAGGCCCGGCGGCGGAATTGGTCTATGCCACGGGCTATATAGAAGCAGCGCACCCCGTTTCCGTCTCCGCGCGCCTTACCGCCCCGGTGCGCGATGTGCTGGTGAATGAAGGAGAACGCGTGGTGCGCGGGCAGGCTTTGCTGGTGCAGGACAATGAAGAGCAGCTTGGCCTGCTCGCCCAAGCCAATGCGCAAGCACAGGGCGCGACCCTGGCCGAACAACGAGTTCTGGCGCTCTATAAGGATGGTTGGGCAACGAAAAAGGCGCGCGACGAGGCGGTGTATAATGCACAGGCGGCGCGGGCTTCCGTTGGGGCACTGCGCGCGCGGCTCGATCAGATGACGGTGCGTGCGGGGATCTCCGGCGTGGTATTGAAGCGCGATGTCGAGCCGGGCGATCTGGTGACGCCGGGCAAGCTGCTGCTCCAGCTTGGCGATCCGGCAAGTGCGCGAGTGACGGCGACGGTCGACGAGCGTGACATTCCCCGCATCCAGCGCGGGCAGCTTGCACTCATGTCCAGCGATGGCCTGCCGGGCAAGGTAGTGCGCGGACGCGTGACGGAGATCACGCCCGGCGGCGATCCCAGCCAACGCGCCTTCCGCGTCCGCATCGGCTTCGAGAAGGTCGAAAGCCTGCCCTTCGGCCTGACGCTGGAGGTCAACATCGTGACGCGGGAGCGTGAGGACGCGTTGCTGGTGCCTTCGGGCGCGATAGAACAGGGCAAGGTGTGGGTAGTCGAGGATGGCAAGGCGACGCGGCGCTCCATCCGTATTGGCGTTTCCGGGACCGACAAGACCGAGATTCTCTCCGGCCTCGCGAAGGGGGACAAGGTGATCGTCAACCCACCCAAGGAGCTGGAGGAAGGCCAAAAGGTCCGGTCATGATCGGCCGGATGGGCTTCCTCACCCGCATTGCGCTGCGGCACCTTTCCAAGCGGCGGCGGCAGACTTTGGTGGCGGTGAGCGGGGTCGCTGTCGGCGTCGGGTTCTTCCTCGCCGTTTCGGCAATGATGATCGGCAGCCAGACAGACTTCGTGCGCCAGCTGATCGACGTCGCGCCGCATATCATCATCTCGGACGAGATACGTAGCCCCACGCCCCAGCCGGGCGCCCGCGTCTATAAGGAGGGCGCGGTCAAGCTTCACGGCTACAAGGTGCGCACCGAGGCGCGCGGCATCAAGGACTGGCAAGCCGTTCTCGCGGCGGCAAACGCTGTTCCCGGGGCGGTCGCTTCGCCAAGCCTCACCGGCGGCGTAACATTGCGCCTCGGCGGGCATGACGAGGCGCTGGCGATTGTCGGCGTCGATCCCGAGATCGAGAGTCGGGTCAGCGACATAGAAGACAAGCTGCGTGCGGGGCGTCTGCGCGATCTGGAGACGGTGCAGGGCGGCATCATTATCGGCGAGGAAATGGCGCAGCGGCTGGGCATCGGCATGGGCGACATTGTTGCCGCGACCTCCGCATCGCGAACGCGTTCGATGCGGGTCGTCGGGCTGTTCAAGCGCGGCCAGTCGCAGATCGGCTCCACTTCGGGCTATGTGCTGATGCGCGAGGCGCAATCGATGCTGGGGCGGCCCTTCGTCATCAACCGCATCGGGCTTCGCATCCTGGACCCCTATCAGGCGGAGGATGTCGCCGAGCGGCTGGAGCAACGCTTTGGCTACAAGGCGGAAAGCTGGCAGGAACGCTCTGCTGATTTCCTCTCATTGCTCGTCACCCGCAACGTCATCATGTATTCGGTCGTCTCGGCGATCCTGCTGGTAGCGAGCTTCGGCATCTATACCGTCGTCTCCAACAGCGTGACGGACAAGCGGCGCGACATCGCGATCCTGCGTTCGATCGGCTTTTCGGAGGGTGACCTCCAGTTCATTTTCGTGATGGAAGGGCTGATGCTGGCGGTGATCGGTGTGTTCTGCGGCTGGGCGCTGGGCTATGGCCTGATGGAAATCCTCGGTTCGCTCAACTTCCCGATCGCGGGCGAAAACCAGCATGTGCCTCTGGATCGCTCCCCGCGCCAATATGCGATTGCGGCGGCGGCTTCTTTGTTCGCGGGTGCGATCGCGGCGTGGCTCCCTGCGCGCAAGGCGTCGCGCGTGGATCCGGTAGACATATTACGGGGCGCGGTATGAGCGCACTGCTGGAGGCGCGGGGGCTGGGGCGCATCCTGCCGGGCGATCCGCCGGTGACTTTGGTGCGCGACGCGAGCCTCGTTATCGAGCCGGGCAGCTTCACCACCATTGTCGGGCCATCGGGTTGCGGCAAATCCTCGCTGCTCTATCTCCTGAGCCTGATCGACCGGCCTACATCGGGCGAGCTGCTGCTTGAGGGGCAGGAAGTAAGCATGTTGAGCGGTGATGAACGCGCGCATATCCGCCTGCAACGCTTCGGCTTCGTGTTCCAGTTCCACTTCCTGCTGCCCGAATTCACGGCTCTGGAAAATGTTCTGATGCCGATACAACGGCTGGGCGTACTCGATGAATGTGCCGCGCGCGCGCGCGCGATGCACCTGTTGGACAGCGTGGGCCTTGCCGAAAAGCATGGCAAGACGCCGGACCGGCTATCGGGCGGTGAGCGTCAGCGCGTCGCCATCGCCCGGGCGCGCGCCAATGACCCGGTGCTGATCCTGGGCGATGAGCCGACCGGCAATCTCGACAGCCAGAACAGCGCCCGCGTGGTCGATACGCTGCGCACGCTCGCGCATGAGGAAGGCCGCGCCGTGGTCTGTGTCACCCATGACCCCGGCATTGCCGAGCTGGCTGACATCAGGGTCGATATGCTGGATGGCCGGATCGAGAATATCCTCGACCGGCGCAGCAAGGCGAACCAGCCCGCTTAATCTATTTGATTTGTGCCCTTCGCCATATAGACGCGATTACGGCCATGTTCCTTGGCGAGATAGAGCGCCTGATCCGCTGCCTTCAGCGCATCGCGCACATCGGGATAGGCGAAAGCGTCGGCAACACCGCCGGAGAAGCTGACCTGATTCATGCGCTCTCCTGTGTTGCGGTCGACAAGGTTGCGCGCAGCAAGGTCTGCGCGTGTCTGGTCAACGATCTCGCACGCTTCGGCGGCTGTCTTGCCACGGAACACCATTACGAACTCCTCGCCGCCAT
>CAZLTO010000107.1:0-393 GCA_964562475.1 uncultured Sphingobium sp.
CCGTTGCCGGCGCGGGGGCAACGATAGCCGCCTTAGCCGCGCGCATTGGCTAAGCGGAGAGGGCATTCGCCCGCAACGCAATGTCCGCCCGCGTCATATCGGTGCCAAGCTGCGCAAGCCATGCGTCATCGGGCCGGTCGTGCGGTAGAAAGATGCCCTGCGCCAGCCCGAGCCGAATATTCGCGCGCATTTTCTCTATGCCCTGCAACGCCGCCTCGCGCGGATGGCTGATCTTTCCCGCATTGCTGGTGGCGGCGAGGTTGCCGAGGCTCAGCCCCGCGAAATTATGGCTGGGGCCGACGATGCCGTCAAAGTTGATCTCTCTCAGCATGGGCTATTCACCGCGCCACATGGGTGACAACATCCCCCACCCCCGCTCCGATCCACCGCGCG
>CAZLTO010000107.1:403-5234 GCA_964562475.1 uncultured Sphingobium sp.
GGCTTCTTTGGTTTCCAGTAGGTGGCGACCAGTATGACGCCGTCCTCCGTCTGCTCGACCATACCGAAGCAGGAGCGGAAGTCCGCCAACCGCCCATGTGCCACGATCGAGGCAATGCCTTCAACTTCGGGCCTGATTGCAACCACCTTTTCGGCGCGCGCATTGGCGACAGTGGCGATCTTGTCCGTCTGCGCGATCATCGTCGGCCCGCCATCGAAAATGTCGATATAATTCTCGAACTCGAAACCCTCATTCTCAAGCATCCGCATCGCCGCGCGCCCAGAGGTATGCGGCTTGCCGATCACCGCGCGCGCGCTTTCGGGGAGCATCGCGAGATAGAGCGGATGCTTGGGCATCAGGTCGGCGATGAACTGGTTACCATGCACCGCGTTGAAGTCATCCGCCTCGCGGAACCCCATGCCGAAAAAGCGCCCCGCGACGCCATCCCAGAACGGCGAGTCCCCCGCCGCATCCTGCATGCCGCGCAGCTCGGCAATGGTGGTATCGGCAAAACGCGCGCGGTGCATCTTCATGAACAGATAGCGGCTGCGCGCCAGCAAAGCACCCATGCCGGATGCGCGCTCGTTCGCCATCAGATAAAGCCCGCCCACTTCGCTCACACCATCGAGGTCGGTCGTGAGGGTGAGCGTTTCGGCACGGAACGAGCGATTGAGCTCCTTGCTATATTGTGTCAACGCGCCGATGCGATAGCTGTAGAACGGCCAGTTGGAACCGATCTTCGAGAATATCTGGCAGGTGCCGGTGACCGCGCCGGTGGCGGCATCCTCCAGCATGAAGAAATAATGATCGTCGGCGAGCGTATCTTCCTCGCGCGCGAAGGACACGACCGCCCGGGTGAGCCGCGCCTTCAGCGCTGCGCGATCCGGCGGGAGATTGGTAAAGCCGCCACCCGTGCTCTTCGCCATCTGGTAAATACGGGGCAGATCATCGAGCCGTGCGGGGCGCAGAACATGAGTCATAGCGCCTCCTTATGCCTGTCCAGCCGGTGCATGACCAGCGCGGTCAACGCCGCGCGGGGCGCGAGCGAATCCGCCAGCAGAAACTCGTCCGGCGAGTGGATCGCGCCGCCGAGCGCGCCCATCGTATCGAGCACCGGGACACCGCAGGCCGCGATATTGTTGCCGTCACACACGCCCCCGGTATCCTGCCATTCCATCGGTTGCCCCAGATCGCGCGAGGCCTGCTGCACCAGGGCATAGAGGCGCTCGGTCTTGGTCGAGATCGGCTTAGGCGGGCGGCCCATCCCGCCATGGAGATGGATCGAGAGATCATGCTCGCGGGCAACGTCCGCCACAATCGCGTCAATCCGCGCCAACGCCCGCGCCAACTGCTCAACCCCAAGGGGCCGCATATTGAAGCGCAATATGGCGAGCGCGGGAACGAGATTATTCGGCCCGCCACCATCGATCTTCGCCGGATTAAGGCTCAAGCCCGGCTCCACTAGCGCCGCGAGCCTGAGCGCAAGATCGGACGCAGCGAGAATGGCGTTGCGCCCCTCTTCGGGATTGCGCCCCGCATGCGCCGAGCGCCCGCGAATGACCGCCGAGAAATTGCCCGATCCGGGCCGGGCGCGCGCCATATTGCCATTGGGCAACGCGGGTTCATAGGTAAGCGCGGCGAGCTTGCCCTGTGCCATCTCCGCGATCAGCCGCGCGGAGGAGAGCGACCCCGTCTCCTCGTCGCTGTTGATCAGCACATCATAGCCCAGTTCCGGCCCGCTTTCCTCGAAGACGCGCAGCCCCGCAAGCATCAGCGCGATGCCGCCCTTCATGTCGGCGGTGCCGGGGCCGTGCAGCGTGCGTTCGTCGATCCAGTCACAGCTCTGGAAGGCATCATCCACACCATAGACGGTGTCCATATGGCCGGTGAGCAGCACCCGGCGCGGCGCATCCGGGCGCACACGCACCACCAGATGCCTGCCGTGCAAAACTTGCCTCGGCGCCCCATCCGCGCCGATCTGCTCGACCGGATCGGGATCAACGAGGCGCAGTTCGCCCGGCAATTCGGAGAATCGATCCGCCAGCAGCGTCGCCATTTGCTGGAGGCCGGGAAGATTAGCAGTGCCGCTGTTCACCGCCGCCCAGTCGAGCGTATTGGCGAGGATGGGCTGGGCGGCCGCGGCCTCGACCATCGCGCTTTCGGCAGCGGAAAGGCCTGTCACGGGGCGATCATCCCCGATATGACGCCGCTGTTACCCGCCGCGCTCTTCGCCTCGAAGCTCGCGACCGGATAGGCGCAATAATCGGCGGCGTAATAGGCGCTGGGGCGATGATTGCCGGATTCGCCGCTGCCGCCGAACGGCATGGAGCCAGCCGCGCCGGTTGTCGGGCGGTTGCGGTTCATCACCCCTGCCCGGCTCTCCCGCAGGAAACGCGCCCATAGCGCATCGTCCTCGCTCACCAGCCCGGCGGACAGACCAAAGCGCGTGTCGTTGGCAGCGGCGATTGCGGCGTCGAAATCCGCGACGCGCCGCACCTGCAAGATCGGCGCGAAAATCTCCTCGTCGGGCGCTTCCACTCCGGTCATGTCGATCAGTGCAGGCGTAACGAACGCCGCTCTCTTGCCCGAAACCGATCCCAATGGCCGGATCACCTTGCCGCCCAGGGCGACAAGCGCAGCGAAGCGCGCCCGCGCTATGTCCGCAGCGGCATCGGATATCAGCGGCCCCATGAACGGCGCGGGTTCTTCATCCCATGCGCCGATCCGCAGCCGATCCGCCAGCGCGGCGATGGCCTCTATAAAAGCATCCCCCCGCGCTCCCTCCGACACGATCAGCCGCCGCGCGCACGAGCAGCGCTGACCGGTAGTGATATAGCCCGATTGCACCGCAACCGAGGCCGCCTCCTCCACATCGCCATCCCACAGGATCAAGGGATTGTTGCCGCCCAACTCCAGCGCGGCGATCACCTGTGGGCGATCGGCCAGGATGCGCCGGAAATGCGCGCCCGCCCCGGCCGATCCGGTGAACAGCAGCCCGTCGATATCGGCATCGACCAGCGCCGCGCCCGTCTCCCGCGCACCCTGCACGATATTGAACACCCCCTCGGGCAACCGCGCATCCGCCCAGCATTCCGCCATTGCCGCGCCCACCGCAGGCGTCAGCTCCGAAGGCTTGAAAACGACCGTATTCCCCGCAAGCAGGGCGGGCACGATATGGCCGTTGGGCAGATGACCGGGGAAATTATAGGGGCCAAGCACCGCCATCACCCCATGTGGCCGGTGGCGCAGCACGGCAGACCCAAAGGGCATGCCCGTCTCCCGCGTTCCCGCGCGTTCGCCCTGCGCGGTGATCGAGATGTCGCACTTGCCGATCATCGAACCGACCTCGGCCAAGGCCTCCCAGCGCGGCTTGCCCGTCTCCCGCGCGATCGTTTCGGCAAGGCCGTCGCGCTTTGCTTCCAGCGCGGCCTTGAAGGCATGAATATGCTCGACACGGCGCGCCAATGGCAACGCGGCCCAGCCGGAAAAGGCGCGGCGCGCGCGCGCAACCGCCGCCTCTACTTCGCCCGCCGAAGCAAGCTCGCCCTGCCACACCGTTTCGCCGGTCGCCGGGTCTGTGGAATGAAACAGGGTCATACGCGCTGCTTGCCTATGCAGAGCGCGCAAATCCGCGTGCTATGGGAAACCGACATCCCTTTCGCCATCCTCCGCCACCTCCCTTGCCAGAGCGGGAACCCGGCAAGGATAGCGCAAGCTGTGGGCGGGGTCATGCCTTTTCGGCAGGGCGTTTTATAGTCTTTTGAGGAAGTGCGGCGGGGGAGTGGGCTGGTACCGAAACGGAAATTGGCAAGAATAGCCAATTTCCAAACGGACTCAGAGTCTCTTATTTCGGCGCCATGCGGATCGCGCCATCGAGACGGATCGTCTCGCCATTGAGCATCGGATTGCGGAGTATGCTCTCTACCAGCATCGCATATTCCTCCGGCTTTCCGAGGCGGCTCGGGTGTGGAACCTGTTTGCCGAGGCTGTCCTGCGCTGCCTGCGGCAATCCAGCCAGCATCGGCGTCCAGAAAATGCCCGGCGCGATGGTCATGACCCGGATCAGATGCTGCGAGAGATCGCGCGCGACCGGCAGCGTCATACCCGCGACGCCCGCCTTGGACGACGCATAGGCCGCCTGCCCGATCTGCCCGTCGAACGCGGCGACGGACGCGGTGTTGACGATCACGCCGCGTTCCTCGCCAATCGGCTCCTCACCCGCCAACCGCGCCGCGAACTTGGAAAGCACATTGAACGTGCCGATCAGATTGACCTCGATCGTCCTGCGATAGACGTCGAGCGCATGGGGAACATTCTCGCGCCCAACGGTCTTCACGGCGGGCGCGATGCCCGCGCAATTGACGAGGATGCGTGCAATCCCGTGCGCGGCCTCGGCGGCGTCGAGCGAGGCGGTGACGCTCTCATCATCGGCGACGTTGGTCAGGCAGAAAATACCGCCAATCTCTGCGGCAGCGGCCTCGCCCGCCTCCTGGTTCATATCGAAGACCGCGACCTTAGCGCCATTGGCGGCCAGCATCTTCGCTGTCGCATTGCCCAGGCCCGAAGCGCCGCCGGTTACAATTGCGGCCAGTCCGTTCAAATCCATCTTGTTAAGTCCTTTTTACGAATTCAGGCCAGTTCGAGCGCGACCGCAGTCGCCTCGCCGCCACCGATGCACAGGCTCGCCACGCCCCGCTTCAGCCCGCGATTTTCCAGTTCCCCCAGCAACGTCGCCATGATGCGCGCGCCGCTTGCCCCGACCGGGTGGCCCACGCCGGTCGCGCCACCCTTGGCGTTTGCGCTCCGCGCCGCCGTAGTAACTTCCTTCGCC
>CAZLTO010000108.1:0-5179 GCA_964562475.1 uncultured Sphingobium sp.
GGGTTCACGACCGGCTGTTGGCTATCGACGCCTATAGTGCGCCTGCGCGCGCAGGGCGCATTTTCGTCGGGTTGGGCTTTGACGAAGAGATGCAGCAACGCCCGCTCGACAGCTATTCCGGCGGCTGGAAGATGCGCGTGGCGCTCGCCGCGCTTTTGTTCTCGGCGCCGGATATATTGCTGCTCGACGGGCCGTCGACCCACCTCGATCTGGAAGCCACCCTGTGGCTGGAAAACTTCCTCAAGGACTATCGCGCAACCATCCTCGTCATCAGCCACGAGCGCGATCTCCTCAATAATGTCGTCGATCACATCCTCCATCTGGAGAGTGGCAAGGTGACACTCTATCCCGGCGGCTATGACGCTTTCGAGCGACAACGCGCCGAGCGGCTCGCGCAGCTTGCCGCAGCGAAGGAAAAGCAGGACGCGGAGCGCGCCAAGCTGAAGGATTATGTCGCCCGCAACAGCGCACGGGCAAGCACCGCCAAGCAGGCGCAGTCGCGCGTCAAGGCGCTGGCGCGGATGCAGCCTATCGCCGCTGCGCTGGAAGACCCCAGCCTCTCGTTTACCTTTCCTGATCCCGCGCCGCTGCGCCCGCCGCTCATCACGCTCGATATGGCGGCAGTCGGCTATGGAAAAATGCCCATTCTTCAGCGGCTCAATCTGCGGATCGATCCTGATGACCGGATCGCCCTGCTCGGAAAAAACGGCAACGGCAAGACAACACTCGCTCGCCTGCTGGCCGCGCAGCTGCCGACAATGGAGGGTGAGATGACCGCGTCCGGCAAGATGAGCGTCGGCTATTTCACCCAATATCAGGTCGAGGAGCTGGACACGTCCGACACGCCGCTGGACCATATGACGCGGCAGATGAAGGACGCCAACCCCGGCGCGGTGCGCGCTCAGCTGGGCCGTTTCGGCTTTTCGGGCGAGCGCGCGACGCAGAAGGTCGGTTCGCTTTCCGGTGGCGAGCGGGCACGGCTCGCCCTCGCCCTCATCACCCGCAACGCGCCGCATCTGCTGATCCTCGACGAGCCGACCAACCATCTCGATGTCGATTCGCGCGAGGCGCTGGTGCAGGCGCTCAACACCTATACCGGCGCGGTCGTGATCGTCAGCCACGATCGCCACATGATCGAGCTGGTGGCGGACCGGCTGGTGCTGGTCGATGGCGGGCGGGCTCAACCCTATGACGGGTCGCTGGAGGATTACACCGATTTCGTGCTGGGGCGAGGCGGCGCCGCCAGCGGATCGGGCAAGGCCACGAAGTCGGATCGCAAGGCCGATCGTCGTAACGCCGCCGAAACGCGCCAGAAGGAAAAGGAGCTTCGCACTCGGGCAAAACAAGCCGAGAGCGATCTTGCGCGGCTGACCGAAGCGCGCAGCGCCATCGACCGGGCGATGTTTGATCCGTCTTCCACCGACCCCGCGCTCATCGGCCTCACGATGACCGAACTGATGAAGCGCCGCGCCGAGATCGAGACGCGTATCGAGGCGGCCGAACAGCTATGGCTGGAGGCGAGCGAGAGCATCGAAAGCCTTGGCGAGGCAGAAAGGCCGCTTGAAGACGCAAGATGAACGACAGCTATGACGTAATCATTTTGGGCGCGGGCGCAGCAGGCTTGATGTGCGCCGCACAGGCGGGGCAGCGTGGACGACGGGTGCTCGTGATCGAGAAGGCCGAGCAGCCGGGCAAGAAAATCCTCATCTCCGGCGGCGGGCGCTGCAACTTCACCAATAGCCACACCGCGCCGGAGCGCTATCTCTCCGCGAACCCGCATTTCGCGCGTTCCGCGCTCAGCCGTTATACGCCGCAGGATTTCCTTGGCCTCGTCGAACGATACGGCATCGCCTGGCATGAGAAGACGCTGGGCCAGTTGTTCTGTGATGGTTCCGCGCGGCAGATCGTCGAGATGCTGCTGGCGGAATGCAGAAATGGCGACGTCGAGCTGGTTTGCGGGCAGTCGGTGGGAGAGGTCGCTCATGCAGATGGTCTGTTCAGCATCGAGCTTTCCGGTCGGGCAGTGACAGCGCCCGCCTTCGTCATCGCCACTGGCGGGCCATCGATCCCGAAAATGGGCGCCACCGGCTTCGCCTATGATCTGGCGCGCCGCTTCGGCTTGAAGGTGGTCGAACCGCGTCCCGCGCTGGTGCCGCTGACGCTGGGCGGCGACGACGTCCTGTTCCGCGAGCTTTCCGGCGTCGCGACGGAGGTGATCGCTCGCGTCGGCAAAACCGCTTTCCGCGAGGCGGCGCTGTTCACCCATCGCGGGCTTTCCGGCCCCGCGATCCTGCAAATTTCCTCCTACTGGAGACATGGCGATCCGGTCGGAATCGATTTCCTCACCGCCCGGAAAACCGGCTGGCTGATCGAAGCCAAACGCGCCAAACCCCGCGCAACGTTGCGCCATTTGCTCCGCGACGCGCTGCCCGACAGGCTGGCGGATACGCTGGTCGAGCGCATTGGATTGGAGAGCGAACTCGCCAATATTTCCGACCGGGTTCTGAGACAGGCCGAAGCGAAACTGGCCGACTGGCGCTTCCATCCCAACGGCACCGAAGGCTTCGCCAAGGCCGAGGTGACGATAGGCGGCATCAGCACCGCCGAACTTTCTTCAAAAACAATGCAAGCCAAACGCGTTCCGGGGCTGTATGCGGTCGGCGAAGCTGTCGATGTGACCGGCTGGCTGGGCGGATATAATTTCCAGTGGGCCTGGGCCAGCGGATGGGCCGCAGGACAAGCGTTATAAATTCACCCCCGCCCCAGCGGGCCTTTTGATTTGCGAGACATATGCCTTTTACCCAACTGACGCCTTTTCTGGGCGAAGCCCTTTCCGAGCGCGGATACGCGCAACCCACCCCCGTGCAGGCGGCGGTGCTGGAGCCGGAGGCTCTGGGCCGCGACCTGATCGTCTCCGCGCAGACGGGATCGGGCAAGACCGTCGCCTTTGGCATCGCAATGGCGAACGATCTGCTGAACGAGCAGGGAATGATGCTGCCCGCCCGCACTCCGCTAGCGCTGGTGATCGCGCCGACGCGCGAGCTGGCGTTGCAGGTGAGCCGCGAGCTTGTCTGGCTTTATGGCAAGGCCGGCGCGCGCGTTACGACCTGCGTCGGCGGGATGGACCCATCGAAGGAACGCCGCGCGCTGAGCCAGGGTGCGCACATTGTCGTCGGCACGCCAGGGCGGCTGCGCGATCATCTGGAACGCGGCGCGCTCGATCTGTCTGCGCTGGCGGCGGTCGTCCTCGATGAAGCGGACGAGATGCTCGACATGGGCTTCCGCGAGGATCTCGAGGAGATACTGGACGCCACGCCCGATAGCCGGCGCACGCTCCTTTTCTCAGCCACCATGCCCAAGCCGATCGTCGCGCTGGCGAAGCGGTATCAACGCGATGCGCTGCGCATCTCGACCGTGGGCGAGGACCGCGGGCATGGCGATATCGCCTATCAGGCAGTCACCGTCTCGCCCTCCGAGATCGAGCAGGTCGTCGTGAACGTGCTGCGCTTTCATGAGGCGGAAACGGCGATGCTGTTTTGTGGCACGCGGGAGAGCGTGCGCCATCTGCACGCGACCTTGCAGGAACGTGGCTTTGCGGTCGTCGCCCTATCCGGCGAACATTCGCAATCCGAGCGCAACCACGCGCTTCAGGCGCTACGGGATCGGCGCGCGCGGGTCTGCGTAGCCACCGATGTCGCCGCGCGCGGAATCGATCTGCCGACGCTGAGCCTCGTCATGCATGTCGAAATCCCGCGTGACGCGGAGACGTTGCAGCACCGCTCCGGGCGCACCGGCCGGGCCGGAAAAAAGGGCACTGCGATCCTCATCGTCCCCTATCCGCGTCGCAAGCGGGTGGAGTCCATGCTGCGCGGTGCGAAGATCGATGCAGAGTGGATCGCCGCGCCCACCCCGGAGGCCATCCGCCAGCAGGATCGCGCGCGTTTGCTCGATGCGCTGCTCCAGCCGGTAGAGTATGACGAGGAAGATCGTGCACTTGCCGAGCGGCTGATGGCGGAACGCTCACCTGAAGACATTGCCGCCGCGCTCGTCCGCGCTCATCGCGCCGCGATGCCGCAGCCCGAGGAGCTGATCGAAAACAGCCCCGAGGCCCGCCGCGCCGCGCAACAGGAGCGGCATCGCCCCGGCTTCGAGGATACGCTCTGGTTCCGTATGGATATTGGCCGCCGCCAGAATGCCGATCCACGCTGGATATTGCCGCTGCTGTGCCGCCGCGGTCACATCACCAAGAACGAGATCGGCGCGATCCGCATCGGCGCCAACGAAACCCATTTTCAGGTGCCGCGCACTATCGCGAAAAAGTTTCAGGACGCGCTCGCCCGCACCGCCAACCCCGGCGCGGACGGAGACGACGAAAGCGGCCTCCGCATCGAGCTGTCGGAAGAAGGCCCCCGCGAAGTTGCACGCGAAAACCGCAAGGGCGACAGGCGGGAGCATCACTCCGGCCCGCCACCGCACAGCGCGAAACCCTATCGCAAGACCCTCTCCAAAACCCCGTTCAAGGGCAAGAAGAAGCGGCCGGAGGGCGGGCCGCGCAAGCCATGACGAGCGCGGTCAGGATATTGGTCGACGCCGATGCCTGCCCGGTCAAGGACGAGATCTACAAGGTGGCGTGGCGCCATGAGGTGCCCGTCACCATCGTCAGCAACAGCCCGATGCGCATACCCAACCATGCGCTGATCGACCGCATTGTCGTCTCCGGCAGCTTCGATGCTGCGGATGACTGGATTGCGGAAGCCAGCAACGCCTCCAGCATCATAATCACTTCGGACATCCTGCTGGCGGACCGCTGCCTCAAGGTCGGCGCCACCGTCATCGCGGCAACCGGCAAGCCGTTCACGACCAGCTCGATCGGGGCGGCGATAGCGACCCGCGCGATCATGGCCGATCTCAGGGCAGGCGGCGCACAAATCGGCGGTCCCGCCCCTTTCAGCAAGTCAGACCGGTCACAATTCCTTCAGGCGCTGGACCGCGCGGTGGTGCAACTGCGCAGACTTTAGGTTGAGGCATATCCTGCGCCTGTGATGTAGTTGAGGCATTCGTTTGGGGGGAAGTGGTCGAGAGGTTTCCGATCCGCCTCTAAGTGGCATCGCCGCTGCGTTCATTGTGAGCGTGGTCTGGAGGCCGCGGATCAGGCGGCTTGTGCGATCGGTTGATCTGG
>CAZLTO010000109.1:0-5142 GCA_964562475.1 uncultured Sphingobium sp.
ACGGAGAGACGCACTGGCGGCAGTCTGTTGACCGCGAGGTGCTCGCGGTGCGCAATGCCGTCGGCCTGTGCGATGTATCCACGCTAGGCAAGATCGACGTCATGGGGCCGGATGCGGGCGTATTGCTCGACAGGCTTTACATCAACACATTCTCCACGCTTCCCATCGGCAAGGCGCGTTATGGCGTGATGCTGCGCGAGGATGGGATGGTGCTGGACGACGGCACCACGACACGCCTTGCCGAAGATCATTTCTACGTCACCACCACCACCGTCAACGCCGCGCGTGTAATGCAGCATATCGATTTCGCGCGGCAGGTGCTGTGGCCGGAGCTCGATGTGCAGGCAACGTCCGTGACCGAGCAATGGGCGACCTATGCCGTGTCCGGGCCACGCTCCCGCGCGCTGGTGCAGCATCTGTTTCCTGATCTCGATGTCTCGAATGAAGGGCTGCCGTTCATGGGCGCGGTCGAGACACAGTGGCAGGGCTGGCTGGCGCGGATATTCCGGCTCTCCTTCTCGGGCGAGCTTGCCTATGAACTCTCCGTTCCCGCCAATCTGGGCGATGCCTTCGTGCGCGCGATAGCGGAGGCGGGGCAGACGTTCGACCTCACGCCTTATGGCACGGAAGCGCTGGGCGTGCTGCGCATCGAGAAAGGCCATGTGGCGGGGAATGAACTCAACGGCATCACCACCGCCGCCGATCTCGGCATGGGCCGGATGATGTCGAAGAAGAAAGACTATATCGGCCGGGTGATGGCCGGGCGACCGGGCCTCATCGACCCCGCGCGACCGACGCTGGTGGGCCTCAGACCCGCGAACGGACGCGATCCGATCCGCGCGGGTGCGCATCTGTTGGCGAAGGGCGCAGCCGCTTGCCCCGCGAACGATCAGGGCTATGTCACCTCCGCCGCTTTCTCGCCAACCTTGGGCCATCCCATCGCGCTCGCGCTGCTGGCGCATGGACCGGAGCGGCACGGCGAGGAGATACTGGTGCATGATCCGGTGCGCGGTGCGGATGTGATGGCGACGGTATGCGACCCGGTCTTTGTCGACCCGGAAGGAGTGCGCGTCCGTGGCTGAGCAATCGGTGACGATCCGCCCACTTACCGGCTATGGCCTAGCGACCGTCATGGCGCGCAAGGGTGTCGCTGCGGAGCCCATAGCCGCCGTGTTCGGGCTGGAGGGGCAATCCGGTCCCACTGTTGCGATGTGTGGTTCCCGCAGGTTGATCGGCACCGGACCGGGCGTCTGGCTGTTGATGGAAGAAGCCACCGGGCCGGGCTGGTTTGCGGAAATTGCGCACCTGCTCGCCGGTCTTGCCTCGGTGACGGATCAGTCTTCCGGCTATGCGCTGTTCGAGGTCGCCGGATCATCGGCGCGCGCGCTGCTTCAGTCGGGCCTCGCGATAGACATGCACCCGGAAACCTTCCCGCAAGGCAGCGCCGCGACATCGGTGATCGAGCATATCGGCGTCATCCTGTGGTGCATCGGACCGGAGACATTTCACCTCGCAACATTCCGCAGCTATGCTACGGACTTCCAGCGCTGGCTCGCCGGAGCCGCTACAGAGTGTGCATAACGCCAAGAGGAGTCTGATGACCGACACCAGTTACACGCTTGCCTTGTCGTGCCCCAATCGTCCGGGCATCGTCTCGAAGGTCAGCACATTGCTGTTCGAGTGTGGCGGCAACATTACCGAGGCGCATCAGTTCGATGACGCCGAGACCGGGCAATTCTTCATGCGCATCGTGTTCACGCTGGCGGATGGCGCGCGCCTGGGAGAGCTGCGGGATAAGCATCAGAGCCTTGCGGAAAGCCTCGCGATGCGCTGGTCGCTGCGGGATCGTTCGCAGGCGCGCAAGGTGCTGCTGCTGGCGTCGAAGTTCGATCATTGCCTGACGGACCTGCTCTACCGACAACGCATCGGCGAGCTCGATATGAATATCGTCGGCATCGTCCCCAACCATGAGCGCGCCATTTATGGCGCGGCGGATTTCGGGGCGATCCCGTTCCACCATCTGCCGATCACCAAAGACACCAAGCCGCAGCAGGAAGCCCGGATCAAGCAGGTGGTAGAGGAGACCGGCGCGGAGCTGGTCGTGCTCGCCCGCTATATGCAGATATTATCGGACGATCTGGCCGCGTTTCTGTCTGGCCGCTGCATCAACATCCATCACAGCTTCCTGCCCGGCTTCAAAGGGGCCAAGCCCTATCATCAGGCGCACTCGCGCGGCGTGAAGATGATCGGCGCCACTGCCCATTATGTTACCGCCGATTTGGACGAAGGGCCGATCATTCATCAGGATGTCGAGGCGATCAGCCATGCCGACAGCCCGGATGATCTTGTGCGCAAGGGCAGGGACATAGAGCGGCGC
Source organism: uncultured Sphingobium sp. (assembly GCA_964562475.1). GTDB lineage: Bacteria > Pseudomonadota > Alphaproteobacteria > Sphingomonadales > Sphingomonadaceae > Sphingobium. The sequence goes on from CAZLTO010000109.1 coordinate 2,378, forward strand.
GTTCTGGCGCGCGCGGTGCGCTATCATCTCGAGGACCGGGTGATTTTGAACGGCGCCAAGACGGTCGTGTTCAAGGACTGAGTATGCTCAGGCAGTTGCGACGCCCTTGACAAGCGGGGCGGGGGGCGGAAGGCTGCATCCTCACATCATCCGAGGATAACGGCCATTCCATCGCGCATATCCCCTTCTCTATCCCAGCCTGCTTCCGATACCGAGACGGGTTCGCTTGCGCCGCAGAAATCCGAGCGCAGCCTCGAGAAAGCGCTGGGCCAGAAAATCCGCTTGATACGGCGGCAGCAGGATCTTTCCGTCGCCGATCTGGCGGCCTCGGCGGGCATCTCGAACGGTATGCTCTCCAAGATCGAGAATGGCGGCATTTCTCCGTCACTTTCGACATTGCAGGCTATTTCCGGTGCGTTGCAGGTGCCGCTTTCGTCACTGTTCGCCTCGTTCGAGGAACGGCAGGATTGTTCCTATGTTCCCGCCGGTCAGGGGCTGCGGATCGACCGGCGCGGCACCAAGGTCGGCCATATATATCATCTGCTCGGCCATGTGCTGCGCGGCGATGTGGTGGCGGAGCCTTATCTCATCACCCTTAGCGAGGGGGCTGAACCACACACCAGCTTTCGTCACAGCGGCATAGAGTTCATCTACATGCTGGAAGGCACGCTGCGCTATCGTCACGGCACTGAAAGCTATGACCTGAAACCGGGCGATTCCCTGCTGTTTGACAGCAGCGCACTGCATGGACCGGAGGAACTCAGCAAGACGCAGACCAGCTATCTTTCGATTATCATTTATCCGCGCGAGCCTTCCTGAAATCCGAGGATTTTTTCTTTTCAGGAAAATATGTTTCTTACTGATTGACTCTGACGCGTAAAATCATCACACATATTTTCAGGAATCGGAATTTCCTGTGAGGCAATGGTATGTGTGGAATTGTGGGGCTGTTTATCAAGGATCCGGCGCTGGAACCCCGGCTGGGTGAACTGCTCTCCGGCATGCTGGGGGTGATGAGCGGCAGGGGGCCGGATAGCGCCGGTTTTGCGGTGTATGGCGGCGGCGAGCAAGGCGTGGTGAAGCTCACCCTGCGCGGCAAGGAACTGGATGGGGTGGCGGAGGCGGTCGGCGTCACCAGCAAACTGCGCGATACGCATCTGGTGCTGCATGTCCCGGTGGCGGATGAAGAGCGCGTGCGCGGCTGGCTCGCGCTCAACCGCCCCGATCTTGTCATCACCGGCGCGGGCAAGCGGATCGAGCTTTACAAGGAGGTCGGCCTTCCCGCCGATGTCGCCAGGCGTTTCGCGCTGGAAAAAATGACCGGCACCCACGGCATCGGCCACACCCGCATGGCGACCGAGAGCGCGGTGACGACGGCGGGCGCGCATCCCTTCTCGACTGGCACGGATCAGTGCCTTGTCCATAACGGCTCGCTCTCCAACCACCGTAGCCTGCGCCGGATGCTGGAGCCGAAGGGCATAAATTTCGAGACCGACAACGACAGCGAGGTCGCGGCAGGCTATTTGAGCTGGAAGCTGCGCGAGGGCGCCTCACTGGCCGAAGCGCTGGAGGCGAGCCTCGATGATCTCGATGGCTTCTTCACCTTCGTAGTCGGCACTGAGAACGGCTTTGCGGTGCTGCGCGATCCCATCTCCTGCAAACCGGCGGTAATGGCCGAGACCGATCACTATGTCGCTTTCGGCTCCGAATATCGCGCGCTGGTCGGCCTGCCCGGCATCGAGAATGCCCGCGTGTTCGAGCCCGAGCCTGCCCATGTCTATGCGTGGGAGCGCAACTGATGGACGTCATGGATAGCGTGACGGTCGATCTCGCCGCCACCAGCCGCCGCGAACTCAACCGGCAGCTGCACGCGCTCGATGCAACCTCCAACCGGACCCATTGGCGGGTCGAAAATCCCGCCGGGCAGCACTCGCTCGCCGTCGGCCTCGATGCGCCGGTGACGGTCGAGATTGCGGGGCATGCGGGCTATTATTGCGCGGGCATGAACCAGCAGGCGACCGTGATAATCGAGGGCAATGCCGGGGTCGGCGTTGCGGAAAACATGATGTCCGGCATGGTGCATGTGAAGGGCGATGCTTCCCAATCCGCCGGGGCGACCGCGCATGGCGGGCTGTTGGTGATCGATGGCAATGCCTCTTCGCGCTGCGGCATCCCGATTAAGGGCATCGACATCGTGGTGAAAGGCTCGATCGGGCCGATGAGCGCGTTCATGGCGCAGTCCGGCACGCTGGTTGTGCTGGGCGATGCGGGCGACGCGCTGGGTGACTCGATCTATGAGGCGAAGCTGTTCGTGCGCGGGTCGGTCAAGAGCCTCGGCGCGGATTGCATCGAGAAGGAAATGCGCGACGAGCATGTGCTGGAACTGCGCCGCCTCATGGATGCCGCCGGGGTCGATAATATCCGCCCCGAGGAGTTCAGGCGCTATGGCTCGGCGCGCACGCTCTATAATTTCCATGTCGACAACGCCGCGGCCTATTGAGGACCATTCGCGATGGACATTTCTCACATTCCCCACACCACACCGCGTCAATCCGCGACGTTTGATCCCTATACTCTGTCCGAAATCCGCCGCGCGGCGGCGACCGGCATATACGATATTCGCGGTGGCGGAGCGAAACGCAGGGTGCCGCATTTCGACGATCTGTTGTTTCTCGGCGCGTCGGTGTCCCGCTATCCGCTCGAGGGTTATCGCGAGAAATGCGCGACCGATGTCTGGCTTGGCACCCGTTTCGCCAAAAAGCCGA
>CAZLTO010000110.1:0-5129 GCA_964562475.1 uncultured Sphingobium sp.
CCTTGCAGGATATAGCTCGCGGCGAGCTTGTCGACCAGCTCGCTGCGCCGGGCGCGGCTGGTGTCCGCCTCGATCATCATGCGGGTGACGGCCTGGGTCGACCAGCGCTCGTCCCAGAGGAGTATCGGGAGGCCGAGGTCAGCCATATTGCGCGCGAAGGCCTGGCTCGCCTGGCTGCGCGGGCTGGCCGAGCCGTCGAGATTGAGTGGCAGGCCGATGACGATACCCTTCACCTGCTGCTCGGCCATGAAGGCGGCGAGCGTGGCCTTGTCCTTGGAGAACTTGCCGCGTGTGATCGTGTGCGCCGCTGAGGCGATGCTCCAGCCCGCGTCGGCGAGCGCAAGGCCTATGGTTTTCGTCCCCACATCCATGCCGATCAGCCGCCCGCCATTAGGCAGCGCGGCGCGAAAATCGGCTGCGGTAGTCGTAATGAGGGCGCTTGCGCTGATGATCCGTGTCCTTTTGATTCTCTCGGGCTTCCATTCAGCCGCGAGCCGGGCTATCGGCCAATCCCATGTCTATCAATAGCAGCACCGTCAAGAAAGTCGCCAGCCTTGCGCGCATCGCCGTCACGGACGACGAGGCCGAGCGGCTGGTTCCCGAACTCAACAACATCCTCGGCTGGGTCGAGCAACTGGGAGAAGTGGATGTCTCCGGCGTGGAGCCGATGACCGCCGTGATCCCAAACAGCTTGCGCCTGCGCGAGGATGTGGTGAACGCCGATCCGCTCACCGGCGGCGATGTGCGGGACAAGGTGCTCGCCAATGCGCCGCAGGCCGAACATGGCTTTTTCGCTGTGCCGAAGGTGATCGAATAATGACTGACCTTACCAACCTGACAGTCGCGGAAATCCGCGATGGCGTGGCGGCGGGCAGCTTTTCCGCGCGCGAAGTGGCGGGCGCGTTTAACGCTGCCGTCGAGGCCGGGCGCGCGCTCAACGCCTATATCGTCGAGACGCCGGAAAAGGCGCTGGCGGCAGCGGATGCGGCCGATGCGGCGCGCGCGAGCGGAGACCTGAAGCCGCTTTCCGGCGTCCCCATCGGCATGAAGGATTTGTTCTGCACGCAAGATGTGCAGACGACCGCCGCGTCCCACATGCTCGAAGGCTTTGTGCCGCCTTATGAATCGACCGTGTCGGCCAGGCTCTGGGCGGCGGGTGCGGGCATGCTCGGCAAGCTCAATCTCGATCAGTTCGCGATGGGCAGCTCCAATGAGACCAGCGCCTTCGGCAAGGTGATCTCCCCCTGGCGCGATACGTCGGGCAAAGACCTCGCACCCGGCGGTTCATCCGGCGGAAGCTCCTCCGCCATCTCGGCGCGGCTCTGCCCGGCGGCGACGGGAACGGACACCGGCGGCTCGATCCGGCAACCCGCGGCCTTCACCGGCATCTCGGGTATCAAGCCGACCTATGGCCGCTGCTCGCGCTGGGGCATCGTCGCGTTCGCCTCCTCGCTCGATCAGGCAGGCGCGATGGCGCGCACGGTGAAGGACAACGCGATCCTGCTGGAAGCGATGGCGGGCTTCGACGCCAAGGACGCGACCTCGCTCGATCTCCCCGTGCCGCAGTGGGAAGCGAACTTGTCGTCGAACTTGCGTGGCAAGAAGGTCGGCATCCCGAAGGAATATCGCCCGGATGGTTTGAATGCCGAGATCGCGGCGCTGTGGGATCAGGGGATAGCGTGGCTGATGGACGCGGGCGCGGAGGTGTTGGAGGTGTCGCTGCCCCACACCCAATATGCGCTGCCGACCTATTACATCATCGCGCCTGCGGAAGCCTCATCCAACCTCGCGCGCTATGACGGCGTGCGCTACGGCCAGCGCGTGCTGCCGGAGGGCGCGGGGCTACAGGACATGTATGCCGCCACCCGCGCCGCCGGTTTCGGCGACGAGGTCAAGCGCCGCATCATGATCGGCACCTATGTGCTCTCCGCCGGGTTCTACGACGCCTATTACACGCAGGCGTGCAAGGTGCGCGCGCTCATATCGCGCGATTTCGATCTCGCTTTCGAGAAGTGCGACCTGCTCCTTACGCCGACCGCGCCCTCCGCCGCTTTCCCGCTGGGCGAGAAGCAGGACGATCCGCTGGCGATGTATCTCAATGACGTGTTCACCGTCCCCGCCAGCCTCGCTGGCCTTCCGGCGATGGCGGTGCCGGGCGGGTTGAACAGCGCGGGGCTGCCCATCGGCCTCCAGATCATCGGCAAGGCGCTCGACGAGCAGGGCGTGCTGAATGCGAGCCTGGCGCTGGAAGAACGCGCGGGCTTCACCGCCCGGCCGGAGAAGTGGTGGTGAGTATGTTCGGGAATAAAAGTGATACGGATCAACGCGACTATATGATGGGTCTTGCCGGGTTACTGGCTGGTATTCATAGTCTACGCATTTTAGCTGAGAGAGGCATTGCCTCTCCTAATGATATACGCGCAGCTAATGAAGGCATAGAATCGCTGCTAAATAGAATTCCAGCCAGTCAAATTGCACCAGATCAACTTCAAAACCTCAAAGATATGCTTTTGAAGATATTATTGGCAGCTCTTCAAGCTGAGGACGACCGCAATGGCATTGGCCAATAAAAATGACTGAATCAACCTATCGCATACAGGGCGCAACCGGCGAGTGGGAGGTCGTGATCGGCCTTGAGGTCCATGCGCAGATCACCACCAATGCCAAGCTGTTCTCCGGCGCGGCGACCGCTTTCGGCGCGGAGCCGAACACGCAGGTCAGCCTTGTCGACGCCGCGATGCCCGGCATGCTCCCGGTGCCGAATAGAGAATGCATCCGTCAGGCTGTGCGCACCGGCATGGCGATCGACGCGCAGATCAACAAATGGTCCCGCTTTGACCGCAAGAATTATTTCTACGCCGATCTGCCGCAGGGCTACCAGATCAGCCAGCTCTATCACCCGCTGGTCGGCGAGGGGCAGATCGAGATCAGCCTCGACGACAAGAACCCGGAGGCCGAGGTCAAGACCATCGGTATAGAACGCATCCATGTCGAGCAGGATGCCGGCAAGCTGATGCACGATCAGCACCCGACGCGCAGCTATGTGGACTTGAACCGTTCCGGCGTCGCGCTGATGGAGATCGTCTCGCGCCCCGATATGCGCTCTCCGCAAGAGGCGGGCGCCTATCTCTCCAAGCTGCGCAGTATTCTGCGCTATGTCGGCAGTTGCGACGGCAATATGGATCAGGGCAGCATGCGCGCGGATGTGAACGTGTCCGTCCGCAAGCCCGGCGCGGAGTTCGGCACCCGCACCGAGACCAAGAACGTCAACTCGGTGCGCTTCGTGATGGCCGTGGTCGAGCAGGAAGCGCGCCGCCAGGTCGATCTGATCGAGGACGGCGGCACTGTGGTGCAGGAAACGCGCCTCTATGATCCCGATCGCAACGAGACCCGCTCGATGCGCTCCAAGGAGGATGCACACGACTATCGTTACTTCCCGGACCCGGACCTGCTGCCCTTGGAGCTGGACGACGCGTTTCTGGAGGAATGCCGCGCCTCTCTGCCCGAGCTGCCGGACGCCAAGCGCCACCGTTATGAGAATGAACTCGGCCTTTCGCCCTATAATGCGGGCGTGCTGACGGCGGACGCCGACACCGCGCGCTGGTTCGAGACGCTGATTGCGGCCTCTGCGGCAAAGCAGGGCAAACCGCAAGGCGATGTCGCCAGGGCGGCGGCGAACTGGTTGCTCTCCGAGCTGTTCGGTGCCTTGAACAAGCTCGGCAAGGGGCTGGAGGACAGCCCCGTCTCGCCCGATGGCGCGGCGGAGCTGCTGGCGCTGGTCGGCAATGGCACCATCTCCGGCTCCATCGCCAAGCAGGTGCTCGAAAAGATGCTGGAGACGGGCGAGAGCGCTGAAGCCATCGTCGAGCGCGAAGGCCTGAAGCAGACCTCGGACACCGGCGCCATCGAGGCGGCGGTCGCCAAAATCCTCGCCGACAACGCCGACAAGGTCGAGCAATATAAAGCCGGCAAGGAGGCCTTGTTCGGCTTTTTCGTCGGCCAGACGATGAAGGCGATGCAGGGCAAGGCCAACCCGCAGATGGTGAATGAACTGTTGAAGAAGATGCTGGGGTAATTGGAGATAAGGGCTATATAATATTGCGTCACCCAAAATGCATTGCTAGATTCATCTTTGGTTGATTTGGTTGGGGGAGGATATATGAAGAATATAGTTGTGGCAGTTGTCGCGTTCTCGGCGCTGTCAGCGTGCGCTTCCACTCAAAAGGTGTTGGATAAGGCGCCTACAGAGGTTTTTCATTCGACAAAAAGTCAAAACGAAGTCGCTTTTTGTCTGGCAAACAAAAACAATACGGCTGCCATGGATCGTGATGATGGCAGTAAAGTGGTGCTTATCAAGAATGGCTATGGAGGCGTATCGCTGGCGTTCTCTGTATACGCGGAAGGCACGGGCAGCAGGATAGAATATCGTAAGCAATTCGGAACGATCGGCGGCATCTGGAAACAGTGCGTGGGTTCGACAGCCGCGAAATAAAACCGCACGACTCTTAAGACGCTATGGTCTGCCGGGGCTGCATTACCGCCCCGACAGACCAGATTTATCAGAACTTTGCCACTAGCCCCGCCATCGGGCGGATCGAGTGGAAGTCGCCCATGGTGTCGACCTGCAGGCGCAGGCGCATGTTGCTGTTGTCGCCTGATGCCATGCCGACATCGACCGGGGAGAGCTCCACGCCCGCGCCATAGACCATGCCGTCATGATCGCGGCCATTGATGCCCTGGCTGTCGAGGTTCACCCATTTATAGCCGACCTTGCCGAAGAACATGCTGTCCTTGCCTGCGCGCAGGCCAACGCGCCCCGCCGCACCATATTCCCAGTCGATGTCGCCCGAAAAGCCCTTGGCGACATTGCCTTCCGCGCCGACCATCAAGGGACCGAGGTCGATATTGGCGCCGACGACGCCCTCGACTACGCCGCCCTTGGTGCGGCCGGGAATGCCAAGGCCGTTATATTCGCGGTCGAAGCTCTCATATCCGCCCATCACGCCGACATAAGGCTGGAAGCGGGTGTTGGTGGGCACGCCCGATGAGCCATCGTTCTGCGCATAGGCCGCAGCGGACCCGGTGATCCCGGTGACGGACCCCGCGCCGCTGGTGGAGAGCTTCGATTT